>NZ_JACHYK010000002.1:0-185924 GCF_014192825.1 Pseudomonas sp. OG7
CAGCCGTCCGAAGCCCCGCCGCAGCCCCATGTGCTCAAGCACGACCAACTGAACTGGGTAGCCGACTTCAAGGCCCGGGACGATGCCGACCTGCAGGCGCTGCTGGACCTGCAACCCTTCAACAACGACCAGATCGTCTCGCCCCACGCCTCACGCCAGGCCCTGGCGCCGCCAGTGAACCAGACCAAACCCCGTGGCGCCGCCATCGTGATCGAAGACGCCATCGGCATTACCCAGGAGCTCAACGCCTGGCGCAATGCCGCGGTCGATGATGTGAAAACGAAGTGGCTGGAACGCACCGTGGAACCCGGCGTGGACAACGAGCGCAAGCTGCTGGTGGCGCAATCGTTTCTGGAGATCGAGAAGCTCTACCCGCAGATGGTGACCGAGCAGATCGTCAAGCGCGAAGTCATGGCCGAGAAAGTGCGCAACCAGCCTCACCTGCATGCGGAGATCTACGCCTTTTCCGAACGGGCCAGGCAGCAAGCCGACGCCCATGACGAACGCATGAAGCCCCACATGGCGCAGTTCGAGCGCGACATCCGCGCCAAGGCCCAGGCCCGCCAGGACACCGGCGAGTTCACCAAGAAGTTCGACCAGAAATACGGCCACTTGGTCGACCGCCAGGCCATGCACGATCAGCTCGACGCGTTCGAGCAGGCCATGCAACAGGCCCAGCAAGCCGCCGAAGACCGCGCCAAGGACCATGCCCGCTGGGTGATCAGCGAACGCTTGCTGCAAGCGCTGGACCGCTACGACAACGCCGACCTGATCAGTGGCCTGGCCTTTGCCGAGCAGACCGGCCAGTGCGTGATCGGCATGGAGCTGAGCGACTGGGGCACGAAAGTGCTGGACCATTGGTGGCGCAGTGACGTGGCGGACCGGGGCAACCTGGCGATGCGCGGCATCAGCTACAACCAGGACGACATCCGGGAAGAGCTGGCGGCGCTGACTGAGGCCGCCAAGGGCGAACCGCCCTCGGAATTCAACTACACGCTGGCCGAAGGCCTTGCCAGGCGAGCACACGCGGCAGCGAATGCCTTTGGACGTATCAACTCGCTGTACGAGGAACTGCAAAAGCAGAACAACACCGCCAGCATCGGCCTGCATGCCTGGTTCGTCGCGCTTGGGCGACAGGTGCTGCGTAGCGGAGCCCCCAACAGTGCAGACCGGGCGCTGCACCATGGCCTGCGACTGACGTTGTTTGCGTCGGTGCATGAGACCGCGCTCGACATTCGTCTGAGCGAAGCCGCTCGAAATGGACAATCGCTCAGCTCTCAACGCAGCGGTGGCCAGATTGCACGCTTTCTGGACCAGGCCTGGGCTGAGGGCTTGATGCAGGCAGACGGCAAGAAAAGTGACTTCTACAAAGTGCGTGCCGCCAGTCTGGTCTGCCTGCTGGAAGGCATGCTGATGGCGTTCAAGGCGCGGGAGCTGCCCGACAGTGATGCGCGAGTGAAGACCGAACTCCTGGCAGCCGCGATGACCACTGCAGCGGCGGGCTTTGAAGTCGGCGCCAGCTATGTGGACCAGGTGGTAACCCGATACGGCGCTAAGAGTGTGACCGGGAAAGGGGCAGCAGCGACATTGGGAAGGTTGAAACTATGGGGCGCTGGATTGGCGGGTATCGGAGGCTCGCTGCTAGCGTGGTGGGATTTCACTGATTCAGTTGAGCATTTCAATAGCAGCCAGAGTGGCGCTACCAAGCAGGCTGAAAAAAACTCCAGACTCTTAGCCGCTACGTATTTTCTAAGAGGGATGGCCACAATAACCCTTTCACTGGCAGAGTTAGGAACAGCAGTTGCGATTGCAAAGCCCCTCTTCGACTACCTTTCTCAAAATGCCAAAACCAAGCTGGCAAGGATGGTATCCACGTCCTTGGGAGCGATCGCAGAAAAACTCGGTACGCAAGCTGCTCGTTTATTACTTACTCGTCTAATTCTTGGCGCTTTCTGGGTCGGCCTGGCTCTGACTGTAATAATTTACATATTTGAGGACGATGCTTTAGAAAAATGGTGCAAACGCAGCACGTTCCGTCTTGCAAAAAATTCAAAGCCTTTTGAAGATATTGAAGAGCTGAAGACCCTGCACTCGGCATTCAGCGAGGTATTGTAAATGTATTTGATCGAATGGGGTTTTTGGAGAATGGCCAAAGAATCCAAGGCTGAGCGAGAAGCATATGAAGCAGAACGGACACCGAAAGAAAAACGCGGAAATCAGGACTTCTATGAGGGCGATTTGCAGGAAGAAATACATTTCCAATCCGTCAGTGAAAAACCTTGTGCAAGAGGCCCTGTATTCGCTTTTAACGACATCTTCTTGGAAGTTCGCTGTGGTGGCTCAGAAGAAAAGCGAGGCCTAATTACGCTCGCAACGCTCGGCGCTATCGCCCCAGCCATCGCTGTCGGACTATACATCACCATTGGTTTTATATGGATGGATATTACGGATCCTGAGGGGCGATCCGCAGTCACCCTCCTCACCACAGTAATAATGCTCTCAGCTTCCTCGACCATACTCTATCTTTACTCGAAATATGGAATTCATCTAACCCGACTGGAAATGCTCACGAGCCGCCACCTACTCATTCGCTTCAATCGAGTAACTCAACAAGTTTACCTCCATAGACCGAAATACTGTGGTGGCATCGTAACTTTCCCATGGAGAACAACCGGAAGCACTGCCATTGACCCAGAAGATGACTCACTCAGCCTAGGCATGCGACTCGGTCTGGTCTGGCACCCCAGCCGCACCGGCCTCCCCCATATGGAAATGGCCCTGCTCGGCAAACAAGGCCAAGGCGGCAGTGAACTCCGCGACGAGTGGGAGTTCATTCGCCGCTACATGGAAGAAGGCCCGCACGCCGTCCCCCGCCCTCGCCTGAGCACCCAACTGCCCTCACCCATCCAGGCCTTCAGCGCCCAGTTCGAAGGCCTTGGTCGCTTCTTCCGCAAAAGCAGTTGGCTGTTCAAAGTCGTCCTGCTCATGATCTGGCCCGCCTTCGTCATCGTAGGTACCGGCCATTGGCTCAGCCTGCTGCTGTGCTGGCGACCACGTTGGCCAAAGGTCATCCGCGAGGCGGGTATGCCTGGCAAACCCGTCCCACCGGTGACGACCCTCAGCGACTACCCGCCGGCCATTCAAGAACGCCTGCTCGCCAACGCCGATCGCTGGCAGCTCAAGCCTGGCAAGCGTCCGGAGAAAAAACCACGCAAACCGCGGACGTCGAAGTCGAAGGGTGCACCGGCCCCATGATGTTCAAAATTCGACCGTGTACCCCACAATCACCCGGTTCTCATCCGCTGCATCGGCAAAGTTCGAGCGCATGCTCGCATTTCGCCAGCGCAGCGACACATGCCTGAGTGGCCCCGACTGCACCACGTAGGTGATATCCGTGGTGCGCTCCCACTCCCGCCCTTCTCCATCGTCTGTCGCCAGGGCTCTGCCCTTCACGCTGGCTATACGCTGCGGCTCCACCTGGTCGCCCTTCACATAACGCACATTGAACGTAAGCCCCGGGATACCCAAGGCGGCGAAGTTGTAGTCGTAGCGCAGCATCCACGCACGCTCGTTGGCCAAGGCAAAGGTGCTGACCTGCTGTTCACTGAACAGGTAGGTATCGGTACCGCCCACATAGGCGTACGCCGTGTCACCGCTCACCTTCTGATAACCACCACTGAACGTGTGGCCCTGAATGCTGTAGCCGACGTTGGTGCTGAGGGTCTGGTTGTCGACTTCACCCAACAATGCCCGGCCTTGCTGGCGTGCATTGAACCAGCGCCACTCGGTGAAGACATCCCCCGGCCCCAGGCGGGTCTTAAACTTGAACCCGGCAAAATCACGGCGGAACAGGTCCTCCAGCTTACTGGTGTGCAGGCTGAAAGTCAGGTTGTTCAGGGGTTGGTAGTCCGCACCAACGTAGTAAAGCCGGTCACTGGTGACTGTTGCCGAATAGGCCCCTTGCTGCGCCATGGCCGTCAGGTCTTCGTAGTCAGTGGAGTCGCGCAACTTGGTGGCATCGACTTGCAGCAAGGTAAAGGTAAACCGGTCCAGATCCTTGCTCACCAGCTGCGCACCGTTGAACCACTGGGGGAACAGCCGGCTGTTGTTGGACGCCAGCAGCGGCAATTGCGGGCTCAGGCCGCCGACTTTCAGTTCGCTCTGCGCCAGCCTGGCCTTGAAGGTAGCTACGGCCTTGGCGTAGTCATCCGCCGCTCGTTTGTCGCTGCCCCGTGGCAGCAGGCCGGTGCCACTGCGGTCGGGCGAGGAGTCCAGCTTGAACCCAAGCATGCCCGCCGCATCCACGCCGAAGCCGACCACGCCGTCGGTGTAGCCAGACTGCAAGCGCAGCAGAAACCCTTGGGCCCATTCCCCGCGCCGGGATTGCGTGGCGCTGTCACCGTGAAAGTCGCGGTCGAAATAGAAATTGCGCAGTTCCAGGCTACCGCTGCCGTCATCGACGAAGGCAGCCTGGGCGGTTTGGCAGGCGCAGCAAAGCGCCGCGAGCATCAGCGATGCTCGCCGGAAACGGATGATCATGGGTGTGCCTTGTTCTTGTTGTTCGAAGACTCAGCGCCAATCAGCTTTTGGGGTTGCGCACGTAGCGCATCACCACCAGGCAGGCGATCAGGATCAGCGGGGCGATCGACAGCATGCCCATGTAGGTGCTGCCGGTAAGGTCATTGATCTTGCCCACCATCACCGGTGCGACGATACCGCTCAGTTGCCCCACCGAGTTGATCGCAGCGGTGCCTGTGGCGATCGCAAGCCCCGAGAAGGTCGACTGGGGAATGGTCCAGAAGATCGGGATGGCGATAAAGGTGCCTGCGGTAGCCAGCACCAGTGCGGCCATCATCGCCATTGACGAGTCGGAAAACAGGCACGCCAGCAGATAGCCGATGGCCGCTGCAAGCAGGCAATACACCAGGTAGCGCTTGCGTTCACCGGTACGGTCGGAGCGCCGGGTCAGTAGCACCATGCCGATACAGGCCACCGCATAGGGTAACGCCGACAGCACGCCGACCCAGAGCATGTCCTGCACGCCCGATGACTTGATCAGGTGTGGCATCCAGAAGTTAAGGCCATAGGACGCGGTTTTGACCACGTAGTAGATGAACGCCATGATCGCGACTTCACGGGTCAGCAGTACCCGCCAGAGCGAGCCGAGGATGGGTTTTTCGGTGCGTTTGTCCTGGGCCAGGTTTTCCTTCAGCACGTCTTTCTCTTCACGGCTCAACCATTTCGCCGCGTCGATGTCGCGGTCCAGCTTCCTCAGCACCAGCAGGCCCAGCACCACGCAAGGCAGGCCGGACATCAGGAACAGCCAGTGCCAACCGGCCAGGCCCAGCACGCCGTCCATTGTCCCCAGCAAAAAGCCTGCTGCCGGGCCACCCACCGCGCCGGCCAGCGGCACGGCAAGGAACCACAAACCATTCATCTTTGCCAGGTGTTTGCGGGGGAACCAGCACGCCAGGTAGAACAGGATCGCCGGACCGAAACCGGCCTCCATCACCCCGATCAGAAAACGCAGGAAGTACAGGGTGTACTGGGTATAGGCAAACACCAATGCAGCCGTGGCGAGGCCCCACGACACCATGATCCGGCAGATCCAGGCCGGCGCACCGTAGCGTTTCAGGCCCAGGCTGCTGGGCACCTCGAACAATACATAGCCGACGAAGAACATGCTTGCGGCCAGGCCATAGGCGGCATCGCTCAAGCCCAGTTCCTGCTGCATCTGGGCTTTGGCGAAACTGATGTTGATACGGTCGAAGTACGAGAACAGGAAGCAGATGATGGCCAGCGGCATGATGCGCCAGGCCACACGGCGGTAAAGCAGCAGTTCGTTGATGTGGCTGTCGGTGCGCTCACGCGCCAGTTCGCCGGTCATGGCAACCATGGTGGATCTCCATTCTTGTAATTATTGGAGAGCAGCAGCGCCTCGGCGGGCGCCACTTGCAGGGTTTTCAGCGGATGCGGATCAGCTTTTCCTTGAAGGCCTGGCCTTTGCCAACGTATTCGGTGGCGTTGCGCCGCATGGCGGCGATAGCGTCCGGTGTCAGTTCGCGCACCACCTTGGCCGGCGCCCCCAGGATCAACGAGTTGTCCGGAAACACCTTGCCCTCGGTGACGATTGCGCCAGCACCGACCAGGCAGTTATTGCCGATGACCGCGCCGTTGAGCACTACCGCCTGGATGCCAATCAGCGCCCCGTCACCAATGGTGCAGCCATGCAGCATGGCCTGGTGGCCGATGGTGACGCCCTGCCCCACGGTCAGCGCAAAGCCTGGATCGGCATGCAGCACCGCGCCTTCCTGTACATTGCTGTACTGGCCAATCCGGATGGGTTCGTTGTCTCCGCGCAGCACGGCCTGTGGCCACACGCTGACACCTTGTTCGAGGGTAACGTCCCCGATCACGCTGGCATCCTCGGCAACGAATGTTTCCGGGTGCAGGCTGGGCGCAAGGGTGTCGTATTGATAGATCGCCATCTCAAGCCCCCCTCACACCGCGTCGTCGGTTTTCAGCACACCCGCCGCGCACAGCTCGGCAATGTGTGCATCGCTATAGCCCAGGTCGCGCATCACCTGGCGGGTGTGCTCGCCAATCCGCGCAATAGCTCGGCGCGGCTGCAGGCGCTGGCCGTCCAGCGACAGCGGCAGCAATGGCATCGGCGTGTGGCTGCCGTCTTCCAGTTGCAAGTCGGCCATGCCGCCGCTCTGTTGCAGGTGCGGGTCATCGAACAATTCTTCCGGGCGGCGGATGGGGGCGAAGGGAATGCCATTGGCTTCCAGCTGCAATGCCAATTGCCCGGCGTTCAGCGGTGCGAATACCTCGGCCAGGTGCGCGAGCAAGCGCGGCCGTTGCAACACACGGTCGTTATTGCTGGCGAGTGTCGGGTCATCCAGCAAGGCCGTCTGCCCCAGTAACTGGCACAGCGCATGCCACTGCCCTTCACCGGTGGCGGCGACAAACATCTGCTCGCCACCGGCGAAGGTGAACACGTCGTAGATGGCCCAGGCGCTGATACGGTTGGGCATCGGCGCCGCTGCCTCGCCAGTGACCACGTACTGCTGCATGTGCTGGGCGGCCAGCAGCACGCAGTTCTCGTACAGGGCGCTTTGTACCTCGCGGCCGGTGCCGCTGGTGTGGCGCTCGTTGAGCGCGGCCAGCACACCAATGGCACCGAACATGCCGCCCATGATGTCGTTCACCGAGCTGCCCGCGCGCAGCGGGCGGCCTACCGGCCCGGTCATGTAGGCCAGGCCGGCCATCATCTGCACCACCTCGTCCAGCGCCAGGCGGTTGTCATAGGGCCCGCTGAGGAAGCCCTTGTGCGAGGCGTAGATCAGCCGAGGGTTACGCTGGCGAAGCGCGGCGTAGTCCAGGCCCAGCTTGCGCATGCGCCCGGGCTTGAAGTTCTCGATGAACACGTCAGCAGTGTCGATCAGTTGCAGCACGGCCTCACGGCCCTCAGGCGTTTCGACGTCGACAGCGATGCATTGCTTGTTGCGGTTGAACGTTCGGAAAAAACCCGCCCCTGCGCCCAGCAGCCGGCGTGTGCCATCGCCACGCACCGGTTCGATCTTGATCACTTCGGCGCCAAGGTCACCGAGGATCATGCCGCAGGTCGGGCCCATGACCATGTGCGAAATCTCGACGACACGAATGCCGTCCAAGGGAAGTCTGGACATCGTGATATTCCTCGTGCGTGCGGGTCAGGCGTGGTGGGCTGCATTGGCGAAGTTGAGCGGCAATCCGGCGCGGGCAATGCAACCGTAAAGTGGCTCGTCCGGCAGCGCCTCACTCAATACCCGGCGCGACTCGATCAGCGCAGGCAGGTCGATACCCGTGTCGTAGCCCATGCTCTGCAGCATGAACACCAGGTCTTCGGTGACGGTATTACCAGACGCGCCAGGGGCAAACGGGCACCCCCCCAGGCCAGCCAGCGAAGCGTCCAGCTCGCGGATGCCCTGTTGCACCGCAACCAGGCTGTTGGCCAGGGCCAGGCCACGGGTATCATGGAAATGCGCGGCCTTTAGACGGTCACCGGCAAGCGCACGCACAGCCTGCAGCACCTTCGCCACCTGGTCCGGGTTGGCGTAGCCCGTGGTGTCGCCTAACGAGACCAGGTCACAACCGGCTTCGATCACGTGGCGGGTCAGTGCGCAGAGGTCGGCCAGCGGCACTTCACCCTGGCGGGTGCAGCCAAAGGCAACCGACATGCCCGCCATGACCTGCACCTCGTGCAGGCCCATTTCGGTACGCAGTTGGCACATGCGCCCCAGCTCCTCGACCATTTCCCTGGGTGTGCGCCGCACGTTGGCCAGGCTGTGCGCCATGCTGACCGATACCGGGGCAACGATGCGGTGGGCGCCGGACTCGAATGCGTCCCGGGCACCACGCAGGTTCGGGGCCAGCACGGTGACGTGCAAGCCCGGGTATGTGAGGGCATGGGCCACCACTTCGCGGGCATCGGCCATTTGTGGCAGCAAGCGCGCCGGCACAAACGAGGCGACTTCCATGTGGCGCACGCCAGCGGCGTAGGCGGCGTCGATCCAGCGGCGCTTGGCGTCCGTCGGCATGATTGTCTGCAGGCTCTGCAAGCCATCGCGCATGCCGACTTCGTTGATTGTTATTGTTGTCATCACGGTCTCTCTGTCTGAAGCGTTGCGCCAGACTAAGAGCTGCATGGCAAGCAGAAAAGACGTGTTTCACGGGCTGATCCATCGTCAGCCACGATGGATCAGCCTGCCGATTGCCAGGCCGGTGCGCGCAGTAACAGGTGGTCGAGCAGGCGCCGCGCAGACAGCGACAGCGTGTGCCTGTCGCGCATGCAGATGACGAACTCGCCCAGCGCCCAGTCGTCGGTCAGCGGAATCACCCTTAGGTCGAACAGCGCTGCATAGCGGGCCACGGCCTCCTGCGGGAACACCGCCAGGCCCAGACCGAACTGCACCAGGCGATACGCAGCGTCGAACGAGGACACATACGAACGAAAGCGCAGCTCCCGGCCGGCCTGTTCTGCACTGTTGCGCATGAAGCTGTTCAAGGTGGCGAATGCCGACAGGCCCAGGTGTTCATAAGCCAGCGTCTCTTCGAAGGCAACCTGGCTGCGGCCGGCCAAGGGGTGTTCGGCGCCCACCACTACCGCCAGGTGGTCCTGTCGGTAAGGCACGAACTCCAGGTCGCCCACCGCCATGGACTTGCGGCAAACCCCCAGGTCCGCATTGCCTTCCGCCACACCGCGCACCACGTCCGGGCTGAAGCGCTCTTCGATATCGGCCTGGATCAGCGGGTTTTCCAGCATGAACGCCGAGAGTTCCTCAGGCAGGAACTCCATGATCGACGACACGTTCGCCAGTACCCGCACATGGCCTCGTGCCCCTTCGGCGTATTCGCTAAGTTCGCTGTCCAGTCGCTCCATGGCGCGGGTCATGTCCCGGGCATGTCGCAGCAGGGCCAGCCCCGCCGGGGTAGGCTCTACGCCGCGTTTGCTGCGTTTGAGCAAGGCGGTGCCAAACCGCGCTTCGATGTCCGAAATGCGTTTGCTGACGGCGGACGGCGCCATGAAAGCGCGCTCGCCGGCGCGAGCGATGGTGCCCTCTTCGCAAACGACGATGAACAGGTTCAGGGACAAGTGATCGAGGGGTTGCATTGCATCGCTCGGCGTGGGGAGGTGGAAGGCCGATGCACTGTAGCAAAGTTGGGACTGCACCCGCCTGTCGAGTCGCAAAGGCCTCCCCCCAATCCCCAATCCTGGGGGAAGGCTGCCCACCGTCGACAGCGTGTGGAATGCCCCGTTTAAAAACTGGATCCCTTGTGCCGCAAGGCCTTCAAGGCACTTTCCAGCTTTTGGCACAGCTCTTGCCGATCTCCTCCCAGACGCCCCAAGTCCATGGGCCCGTTTGCAGGAGGAATAGACTCATGCACCGACCGATACCCCACCCGCTGGCAGTGGCGATTTTCGCCGGCATGCTCCAGCTCCCGGCGCAGGCTGCCCTGAACGCTGTCGATCCAGGCGCCTACGTCCCCGCCAACGGCGGCTTCCCTGCCTGGTACCAGGACAGCCACGGTCGTACCCTCGACCTGTGCCTGACCAAGGCGGTCAGCTCCAGGGTTGCCGGCGCACCCGGCGCACCGGCGTACATGTGTACGCTGCTGCCCACGCCGGGCGTATTCGACGATACGCAACCTATTGTCTTCCCCACCAACTTCCCTGACGAAGCGTTCTGGTTCACTGCAGACGCCGCCATCGTCGACGCCGCCCGTGGCATCGACCTCAGCTACGGTACCGCGATCGAAGCGGCATTCGCCGCCGAAGAGCCGGTCGAGGGTGACCAGGTCAGCTTCGCCCGGGTGCGCATCCGGGTCGATGTGCCTACCGCTGGCACCTACGTGGTCACCCACCCCTACGGCGTCGAAGTGTTCGACGTGCCCGCCGCCGGGCGCCGGGCGATCAACATGACCCGCGACATCGGCATTGCCGGCGCAGGCGACTTCACCGGCGCGCTCAAGGGCGATGTCGGGCCTTTCCTGCGCAGTGTCAACGGCCCCTACACCGAAGGCAGCGAGCGCTTCATCGGTGACCCGAACCTGGATGAACGGGTAACCGGTAGCCCATTCAACACCAACTTCGTACGCATCGAAGGCCCCGGTGGCATCGACCTGCGTACCGAGCTGTTCTCGATATCCGGCAAGCTCTCGACCGTCGCCCTGCCAACCCCGCTGATGCCACAGCGCAGTACCTATTCGCGGCACACCGAAGACGGCAACCTGCGCGCCCAACAAGACATCTTCGTGATGGCCCCGCCGCCACCGGCCAGTGTCACCCTGACCAGTCAAACACCCAGCCTGAACCTCACTGAGGCCAACGGCACCGGCGCCTGGTATGCGCAGTCGGCCCTCAACCCGGCGGCAGGCAGCATCCTGACGCTGACCGCCGACAACAGCGTGGCGATCCCGACCAGCAGCCTGACCACCCGCAACGTGCCATTGACCGACCTGGTGACCATTACCCAGGCCCAATACCGCCTGTCCACGGGCGAACTGACCCTGGTGGCCAGTACCAGCGACGAAACGACCCCGCCAGTGCTTACCGCACACACCGGCAACGGCACGTTGATCGGCAACCTTGGCGGCACCGGCGCCGTGAAAACGTTGAGCATGACCCTCTCGCCCATCCCGCCGGCCAAGGTGCAGGTCACCAGTGCCAATGGCGGTAGCGACACTGAAGACGTGGTGCTGGTGCCATGAACAGACAAAGGCTCAGCCTTCAAGGAGGCCGCATGAACACTTGGTCGCGCCGTGCGCTGTTCGCCGCCGGTTTTTCCCTCACCGTTACCAGCGCCGCCTTTGCTGCGCTGTCTGAAGTCGACCCAGGGCCTTACACCTTCGCCACGGGCGGCTACCCCATGTGGTACAAGGACAGCCTCAACCAGTCCCTGGAGCTGTGCCAGTCACGCGCCACCAGCACCCGGGTACCCGGCACCCCCGCCGCGCCATCCTACATGTGCACGCTGCTGCCAGAGCCCGGAATCTACGACGATGCATTGCCGTTGGTATTCCCCGACAACTGGCCGCCAGAGATGTTCTGGTTCCTGGCCGAGGCCACCATCCCGGCAGTCGGCAACAGCGGCTATGAACTGGATGCCTACGTTGCCGGCCTGGAAGCAGCCTTTGCCGCCGAAAACCCGGTAGACGGCGACCAGCAGAGCTTCGCCCGCATTCGTATCCGCGTCTCGGTGCCGCGCGCCGGTACCTACACCATTACCCACCCCTACGGTGTGGAAACGGTCAACGTCACCACGCCAGGCCGGCGGGCGATCAACATCACCCGCGACATCGGCATCGGCGCACCGGGCAACTTCACCGGGGCACTCAACGGTGCACTCGGGCCATGGTTGCGCGGGGTTGGTGGGCCTTACACCGAGGTCAACCCGGACACCGGTGCCACGGAAACCTTTATCGGCGACCCGAATCGCCCGGAAGCCGTGGTCGGCAGCCCGTTCAACACCAACTTCATCCGCATCGACGGCCCGCCCGGGCGCATCGAGACCGCACTGTTCACCGTATCGGGCAAAGTGCTGGACCAACGCGCGCAAACGCCGGTCACGCTGGAGCGAGCCACCTACTCGCGCACCGGTGGCGGCACCCGTGTAGAAGTGTTCGCCAAGGCCCCGAGAGAGGCCAGCCTGTGCATGCGCAATGGCCTGGCCCTGATCGGCACGCCCCCTTCGCCGTGCCAGTTCAACCTGACGGCGGACAACAACGGCCTGTTCTTCAGCCAGCAACTTAGCCAAGACGTACCGCCTGCGGTGGTGGTGGTCACCGCCAGCAACAGTGCTGGCGGCACCCAGCCGACCGCGCTGTCGAGCAAGTTGACCGATGTGGTCAAGGTCAGCACTGCACGCTATGACTGGGCCAACAAACGCCTGCTGATCGAGGCCATGTCCAGTGATGAGGTCGTCATCCCCGACATGCTCGCCCAAGGCTACGGCCGCATGTCGAAAGCGGGCACGCTGCAAAGCATCACGGTCAACGACGTGGCACAACCGCCAGCCACCGTTACGGTCAAGTCTGCCCACGGGGGCAGCGATGTAGAACCGGTGATCGTGGTCGGCAACGCACCGGTCGAGGCAGCCAACCAGCCACCGCTGGCCCAGGCCGATGTCGGTAGCACCAGTGTCGGTGTGCCAATCACCCTCAACCTGCTGCAAAACGACAGCGACCCGGACGGTAACGTGCCGTTGACCATCAGTGACCTCACCCAACCAGGCACCGGCCTTGGCGGCGTGGTGCTCAACGGTACCACCTCGGTCACCTACACCCCGCCAGCCGGGGCTACGCAACCACTGGTGGCCACCTTCAGCTACCGGGCGGTGGACGCCAAGGGCCTGAAGTCGGAACCGGCAACAGTCACCATCAACGTTGCACCCAACCAGGCTCCAACCGCCAACCCGGAAACCGTCGCCACCCTGAGCGTGCCTTTGACCATCAACGTGCTGGCCAACGACACCGATCCGGAAGGCAACGTGCCGTTGGCTGTTGCGGCCGTCACCCAACCGGCGGCAGGCCGAGGCACCGTCAGCACCGATGGCACCACGGTGACCTACACCCCACCGGCCACGGTAACCGCAGCCTTCACCACCACCTTCACCTATCAGGCACGTGACTCGCTGGGGGCGCTGTCCACCCCGGGCACGGTCACCGTCAACGTGTCGCCAAGGCCAGCCGCCGAAACCTTCACGGTCACGGCAGCTACCGTCACGGCACGCTCCAACAACCGTTACAACTGGGATATCAGCGGTACCTCATCGGTTACCACGGGCAACGTTGTCACGGTCCGGGTCACCACTACCACCGGGGTGCAGACGCTGGGTACCGCCACAGTGCCGGTTACCGGCCGCTGGCGCCTGGCCGTCAGCAACAGCACCACGATAATCCCGACCGCCGCGCCGACGGCGACCATCACCACCAGCCCGGGTACTACCCGCACCGTCAACGTGGTTGTGCAGTAAAGGCGGGGAAACGCCATGAAACGCCTGTATCCACTGCTGCTCAGCCTGGCCCTCGTGGGCCAGGCCAGCTGGGCCGACGACCTGATGGACAATGCCGACCTTGCGCCCGGCAACGACCTCGGCGACCCGGTGATCATCCGCCTGCTACCGGTCGGTGCCGGTCAGGCTGCGGTGATCGAGCAGCAAGGGGCGGGCAACCGCGCCGCCCTCGACCAGAACGGCCAGGCCCTGCTGGGCCGCATCGTCCAGGCCGGCGGTGCGCAGGAAGCGTACATCTTGCAGGAAGGCAGTGACCTGATGGCCAGCATCAGCCAACAGGGAAATGGCAACAGCGCATCGATCCGCCAGAGCGGCAGCGGCAACAGTGCAGCCATCGAGCAGATCGGCAACGACAACAGCGCCAGCATCGTGCAGTCCGGCTCGGGCCTCAACAGCTCCGTGACCCAGACCGGCAATGGCCAGCATGTGCAGATCACCCAATACCGATAGACCTGGAGGCACCACCATGTACAAGCTCGCTCCGTTAAGTGCCGCTATCGTCCTGGCCCTCGCTGGTCAGGCCATGGCTGCTGACAGCACCTCGTCCCAGACCCAGGACGGCAAGGAAAACATCGCCGAAGTCAGCCAGACCCAGGCGTCCTTCGCTTCGGCCACCCAGAACCAGACCGGCAAGGGCCACAATCACCTGGCCGTGCAAACCGAAAGCACCAGCGATATCCAGCAGAGTGCCACCGGCCAGTACAACGCGGGCTATGCCGAGCAGTTGTTCGAAAATGGCAGCCAGATCAAACAGCAAGCCGCAGGCAGCTACAACGATGCTTTCGCCAGCCAGTCGGTGGGGCTGAACAACGAATCGCTGCAAACCCAACAAGGTGTCGGTAACAAATCCACCGTGTGGCAGGACAGCCAGGAAGGCAGCAAAGCCACCACCTGGCAATCCGGCCAGCGCAACGAGGCCTTCATCGAACAGACCTTCGGAGGCAGCAACAACCGCAGTACCGTCAACCAGACCGGCCAGGACAACTATGCCGCCGCCGAGCACCTGAACCATGTCGACGGCGACATCCAGGTCTACCAGGATGGCCACGACAACTGGGCTTACGGCGACCAGCGCGAAGGCACCGGTGGCACCATTGGTATTGGCCAGTACGGTGGCGGCAACTCGGTTGAAGTGTGGCAGGACACCCAGATTGGCAGCCAGGCTTCCGTGGTCCAGACCGGCCAGTCCAACGAAGGCTATATCGACCAGAGCTTTGGCATGAACAACAAGGTCAGCCTGTCGCAGCAAGGCAACGCCAACGCCAGTTGGTCGGACCAGTTCGAGACCAACAACTCGACCACCACCATCACCCAGACGGGCAACAACAACCTGCATTTCACCTATCAGAATGGTGAAAACCTCAACCTGACCATCAATACCAAAGGCAATGGCAACAGTATCACCGCCAGCAACTGGAAAGGCGCCAAGATGGGCGGCCAGTTCGGCACCAATCAGAACGCCACCATCAACCAGAACGGTAACGGCAACGGCGTCAACCTGACCCAGAACGGATCTGACCAGCTGGCCACGCTGACCCAGACAGGTAAAGGCAACCAGATGCAGACCAAGCAGGCCGACAGCAACAACGAGCTGTATTTCGAGCAGAACGGTACGGACAACATCCTGATCGCCGACCAGCGCGGTACCGACAACTACGCCTACGGCAACAGCCAGGGTACTGGCAACACCATCACGCTGGACCAGTCCGGGTACAGCAACCAGAGCTACACCAACCAGCTGTACGGTAGCGGCAACGAAGCCACCATCAAGCAGACTGACAGCATCAACGTCGCCTACGTGACCCAGGGAGGCCAGGGCAACAAGGCGTACGTCGACCAGAGCGGTATCGCCCAAACCGCCACCATCACCCAGCTGGGCAGCGCGAACCTGGCCACCGTGACCCAGAAGTAAACGACTCCCCCCTTGAACCGCGGTGCTCCTCTCCCTGGTGCCGCGGTTCCTTTTTCTCGATTGCACATGCCGGGATACAATGCCGTAACCCTTGAACATGTGCAGTGCCATGATCCAGTCCGACCTCGACCTGTTCGGCCCTCAGCCACAACGCCTGGCCAGCCACACCGTGCTGCTGCCCGGCTTCGCGCTGGGCGAAATCGAACCCCTGCTGGACGCTTTGCGCCCGGTACTGCGCGCCGCGCCGTTCCGGCACATGCGCACACCGGGAGGCCTGCACATGGCCGTGGCCTTGACCAGTTGCGGCGCACTGGGCTGGGTGAGTGATGAACACGGCTATCGCTACAGTGCCACCGACCCGCTCAGCGGCAAGCCCTGGCCCGCCTTGCCCCCGGTGATACTGAGCCTGGCCGCCCGCGCTGCGGCAATGGCGGGTTTCGAGGGTTTTGTCCCCGACGCCTGCCTGGTCAACCATTATCTGCCCGGCACCCGCCTGAGCCTGCACCAGGACCGTAACGAGCAGGACTTCAGCCAGCCGATCGTGTCGTTTTCGCTGGGGTTACCGGCCGTGTTCCTGCTTGGGGGCCTGCAGCGCGCCGACAAGACCCAGCGCGTACCCCTGAGCCATGGCGATGTGTTGATCTGGGGCGGCGAAGACCGCTTGCGCTTTCACGGCGTGCAGCCCATCAAGCCCGGCGTCCATCCGCGCATGGGCGAGCGGCGGATCAACCTCACCTTGCGCAAGGCCGGTGGCTGACACAAACACGATGAACGTGCATGAAACACGTTGAACATCTTGGTTTGGCAAGCTTCAAAGGATAAGCCGCGTTCTCACACTCAGGAGCCTGCCATGCCGTACTTGCCTTGCCCGATGCCCCCGCACGACTCACCGGCCGCACGCTCATGAAAATGCCCGGTCGTGCACCCAATGCCTCGCTGCAACTCGATTACGTGCGCGACACCCTGTTTGGCCCGGTGGCGCAAAGCGTGGAGTGCCAGTGCCAACTCGCCGCCCTCAACCTGCAGGGCCGGCCAGCGTTGCGTTTGCACATTTGTCCGCCACTGCCCGACAAGGTCGACCGGGCCCACAGCGTGGCGTTCATTTGGGACGGGCGCAGTTATCACGGTGTCGTACGTGACCAAGGCAAGTGCGGGGATGGTGGTTTGAACCTGTTGCTGGAACTGCAGTAAGCCGGATAACGCAAGTACACCCGGCCAGCTCAAGCCGGCCGGGTATACATCGGCTCACTCAGGCAATGGCCTTGAGTGGCACCGGGTGGCTGTCACGCAGCGCGTGCAGCTGCCCCACCAGGTGGACCAGGTCACGGCAGCTGTTGAGGCTTTGCAGCGGGACCCCACTCAGGGTCACGCCCTCGTCGAGACTCTGACCCTGACCCAGGCGGATGGTCAGGTTGGTGCCATCCAGGCAGCTGACTTCACAGCGATCAGGCAAGCAGGCCTGCTCGATCAACTGCCGCATCTCTAGCATCGAAACTCCAATCAACGACATGGTACGACCCTCTCTGTGGGATGGCCTGTTGTGTGGATTTACGCCCTTGTGCGGCGAGGCGCCAATTGATATTGCGCATGCCCGGGCAGGCCTCCATGCGCCCGGGCAATGATGATGCTGGGAATCCTTTAGCACCTTAGTGGATGATTGCCAGCAGGGGCCGTGTGTTCGGTCGCAATCGCACACTTGGCGACGGGTGGTATTGGCAGCGTTCATGAGGGCGGGCTATCGCTCAGTGGGCCGCACCACCACGTTCGTCCTGCATCTGCCCAAACCGCCCGGCATGGAAGTCGTCGAACGACTCGGCAATTTCCGCCTGGCTGTTCATCACGAACGGGCCATAACCGACGATCGGCTCATCGATAGGCTCGCCACTGAGCAACAGCACACTGGCACCTTCCAGCGCTTCGACAGTTACATCCTCGCCACCTCGGTCCAGCAGCATCAGGCTCGATGGCCCGGCATCGCGTTCACCGTTGACCTGCACGCTACCGCGCAACACCACCAGCGCCGCGTTGCGCCCGGCGGCCAGCGGCAGTTGCAGGGCCACACCGGCGTTCAGCCGCAGGTCCCATACATCCAAGCGGGTAAACGTCCGCGCAGGGCCGGTATGCCCACGGTAGCTACCGGCAATTACCCGCAAGCTACCGCCCTCGCCGTCCAGCGTGACTTCAGGGATGTCCTGCGCCAGCAACGTCTGATACCCGGCCGCTGCACGCTTGTCTCGCGCCGGCAGGTTGACCCACAGCTGCACCATCTCCAGCGTACCGCCACTGCGGGCAAAGGCCGGGGAATGGAACTCTTCATGAATGATGCCGTTGGCTGCGGTCATCCACTGCACGTCGCCAGGGCCGATCAGGCCGCCAGCGCCCGTGGAGTCACGGTGCTCCAGCTCCCCTTGGTAGACGATGGTGACCGTCTCGAAGCCGCGGTGCGGGTGCTGGCCAACGCCACGCCGTGCGTTGGTGGGGGTGAAGTCATGGGGCCCGGCGTAGTCCAGCAGCAGGAATGGACTGATTCGGCTGGCCAGGTTGTCGTAGGTGAACAGGCTGCGCACCGGGAAGCCGTCACCCACCCAATGAGCGTGCGGGCTGCGGTGGATACCCAGGATCTGTTTCATGAGAAGGCTCCTCTCTTGGCTGAGTTAACCTTATCAATGATGGCAATCTGGCGGTAGCCAGCGGAATTGGCATGCATCGTTCCATACATGGAACAGTTAGCCCTGCAAGAAGGCGAGCACCTGCTGGACCGCCGCAGCCGGGTCTTCCTGCATGAAACAATGACCACCCGCAACTTGCTGTGCAGTCACGGTGCGGTTGAGCCCCGCCAGACGGTTCACTGAGTGCGGCACGAAGGGGTAAGTATGCTCGCCATACAACACCCGCGTCGGCGTCGTGATTGCGGCCAGGTTTGCCCACATGCGCTTGGGGAATGAACTGAAAATTTCCACTTCCCGGCTGGGCCGGCACTTGAGTACCACCGCATCACCGCAATCACCGATGGCATGTTCGACATAGGCCTGCAGCGCCGCATCGGCCCAGCCCTTGAAAATGCCCCGCCCTTTCAGCGATGCCAGAGCTGCCTCGCGATCGGGCCAGTGGCTGCGGCGGCCGGCAGCCTTGCGCGCCAGGGCATGGCGTTGGTGCAGGCCAACCAGAGCAGCCGCCCCCATCACACCGATCATGCGCCGGCTGAACAGTACCGGGTCAAGCAGCACCGCACGGGCAAACAGGTGTGGCTCACTGGCCAGGATCAGCCCGGTGAGCACGCCACCAAAACTGTGGCCCACGGCAAACCGGGGAACATCGCCATACTCGCCACGCCCGGCCTGAAAAGCTTCCACTGCCAGCTCGGCTGTACGGTTCCACCCCCGAAACACACCGCCGTGATCGCTGTCACCATGCCCCTGAACGTCGCAAAGCCACAGGTCAAAATGCTCGCCCAGGCCCATCAGCAATGGCTGGTAGGCCAGGCAACAGAAACCGTTGCCGTGCAAGAAATGCAGCAGCGGCTTGCCACTGGCCGGGGTTCGCCAGCCACGCAGGGTGAAACCTTCGGCGCATTCGTGGGACCAGGGAATCAACTGCATCGGTTTGCTGTACTCGCGGGGCTAGGAAAACGCTGATTCTACAAATAGCAGCGGGTACAGTGAAATCACCAGCAACAAGGCCATCAGGACATTGAACAGCATCAGCCAGCGGGGGTTCTGCAACAGATTGCGCAAGGCGCTGCCAAACATCACCCACACGCCGACGCTGGGCAGGTTGACCAATGCGAACAAGGCCGCGATCACAATCACGTTCGTCACATAACCTTGCGCGGGTGTGTAGGTGGTGATCGCCCCCACTGCCATTACCCAAGCCTTGGGGTTGACCCACTGGAACACCGCTGCCCCCCAGAAACCCAGCGGTTTTCGGGTGCTGGACGAGGCCGTGCCGACCGGCCCGGAGGTGGCGATCTTCCAGGCGAGGTAAAGCAGGTAGACGGCGCCGGTGTAGCGCAGCACGGTGTAAAGCGGCGGCCAGGCCTTGAACACTTCACCCAGGCCCAGGCCTACGGCCAGCACCATCACCATGAAGCCGACGCTTATGCCCAGGGCGTGAGGTATTGAGCGGCGCACACCAAAATTCACCCCCGAGGCCAGCAGCATGGTGTTGTTGGGGCCAGGGGTGATGGAAGACACGAAGGCAAACAGCACGAAGGCGGTCAGCAGATCGGCAGAGGCAAGCATGGCGGGCATTCCACTTTCGTTATAGGTGCTGTCACACTAGCGGAGTCGCCCTTCCCTGCGACCTGTACAGTTGCATTAAATTTTGTGAATACACATCACTGTACCGCAAACCTGGATCAAGGAAGCCGTCACCATGAGCCTCACCATTCGCCCTGCCGTTCGTTCCGATGCCGGGCAGATCCTCGCGTTTATCACCGAGCTGGCCGATTACGAACGCGCCCGCCACGAGGTAGTCGCCACCCTTGCCGACATCGAGCACAGCCTGTTTGGCGAGGGCACCACGGTACACAGCCTGATGTGCGAGCGCGATGGCCGGGCAGTCGGCTTTGCCGTGTACTTCTACAGCTACTCGACCTGGCTCGGGCGCAACGGCATTTACCTGGAAGACCTGTACGTTACCCCCGAACAGCGAGGCGACGGTGCCGGGCGGCAACTGCTACGACATATTGCCCGCGAAGCGGTGGCAAACAAGTGTGGCCGCCTGGAATGGAGCGTGCTGGACTGGAACGAGCCGGCGATCGGCTTCTACGAGAAGCTCGGTGCCGAGGCGCAGGATGAGTGGGTGCGCTACCGGCTGGATGGCGAGAAGCTGACGGCGTTTGCCCAAGGGTGAACGGACTGGGGGCTGCTTTGCAGCCCCCAGTGTCTCGCAGCTATCTCATTCCCGCCGCCACACCGCTCCGGCAATGTCGACCCGTTTTGGCAGGATCTTGTTGTCAAAAAACAACGCCGCCGTGCGCTGCTGCGCCGACACGATTTCATCACTCACCGGCAGCACCGGTGATGCCGGCCGGTGGCTGAAACTGCGCTGCACCACCGCCTCCGGCAAGCCCATGAACTGCGCCAGCAAGCGGATGCTCCCAGCCTCATCGCTGCGGGTCAGCGCCTCGGCCCGGCTGATTTCATCGAGCAACTGGCCGACAAAGGCACCATGGGCTTGGACATAGGTCCGTGAGCCCAGCATGAACGGCCCGATCAGCCCCAACCCTTGGCCGTCGGCCAACAGCCGCGCCTTACCCTCCAGGTCGATGGCCGAGTAGAACGGGTCCCAGATCGCCCAGGCATCCACACTGCCCCGCTCGAACGCCGCCCGGGCATCGGCGGGTGCCAGGTACACCGGCTGAACATCGCGAATTCCAAGCCCCGCCTTGGCCAAGGCACGCAGCAGCAGGTTGTGCGCGCTGGACCCCTTCTGCAGGGCAATGCGCTTACCCTTGAGCTCGCCCACTGCGCTGATCGGGCTGTCCTTCGGCACCAGAATCACCTCGGCCTGGGGCTTGGCCGGCTCGGCACCGATGTACAACAGGTCGGCACCGGCAGCCTGGGCGAAGATCGGCGGGATATCACCGGTCGAGCCGATATCGAGGCTGCCGATGTTCAACGCCTCCAGCATCTGAGGGCCGGCCGGGAACTCGATCCACTCAACGCGGGTATTGGCAAATCGCTGCTCCAGCAGACGATGCTGCTTGGCCAGCACCAGGCTGATCGAGCCCTTCTGGTAGCCAATGCGCAAGGTAGCCGGGTCTGCAGCCTGGGCCGCACCGGCCAAGGCCACCCACAACAGCATGGCAAGGCGTAGCACGCGCATCGGTCACTCCTTCCAGTCGGTCGAGGGTTTTTCCCACAGGTTGATCCCGCCTTCCACGGCGTACTGGTCGATGGCAGCCAACTCTTCGGCGCTGAACACCAGGTTGTCGAGCGCTGCAACGTTCTCGATGATCTGCTCGGGCCGGCTGGCACCGATCAAGGCAGAGGTCACCCGTGGGTCACGCAGTGTCCAGGCCAAGGCCAGTTGGGCCAGGCTCTGGCCACGCTGACGGGCGATGTCGTTCAGGGCGCGTGCACGGGCGATGTTGGCTTCCGACAAGTGCTGGGGTAGCAAAGAACCCCCGCCCGCGCGGTTCACCCGGGCGTCGGCCGGGATGCCATTCAGGTATTTGTCGCTGAGCAAGCCCTGCGCCAGCGCTGTGAATACGATCACCCCGGCACCCAAGGCATCCGTGGTATCGAGCAGGTCGCGCTCGATCCAGCGGTTGAACAGGTTGTACGACGGTTGGTGGATCAGCAGCGGCACCTTCAGCTCATCGAGCAATGCCGCAATTTCTGCGGTTTTGCCGGCGGAATAGGACGAGATGCCGATGTACAGCGCCTTGCCCCGGCGCACGATGTCGGCCAGTGCGATGGCCGTTTCTTCCAGCGGCGTGTCGGCATCGAAGCGGTGCGAATAGAAGATGTCGACGTAATCCAGCCCCAGCCTTGCCAGGCTCTGGTCCAGGCTGGAAATCAGGTATTTGCGCGAGCTGCCGCCCTGCCCGTATGGCCCCGGCCACATGTCCCAGCCAGCCTTGCTGGAAATGATCAGCTCGTCGCGGTAGCTGCGCAGGTCTTCACGCAGCAGCCGGCCGAAGTTGGTCTCGGCGCTGCCATAGGGCGGGCCATAGTTGTTGGCCAGGTCGAAATGGTTGATGCCGGCATCGAAGGCAGTGTGCAACAAGGCACGCTGCGTGGTGATGGGCGTGGCATCGCCAAAGTTGTGCCACAAGCCCAGGGACAGGGCCGGCAGCACCAGGCCGCTGCGGCCTACACGTCGGTAAGGCATGCGCGCATAGCGCTCGGGGTTGGCGGTGTAGCTCATGGTTGGCCTCGTTCGGCAAAGTAAGGGTTGGCTGGGCGCTGCAAGCCCAGGTGTTCGCGCAGGGTGTGGCCCTGATACTGGCGGCGGAACAGTCCACGCTGCTGCAACTCGGGCACTACATGGCGGGCGAAGTCTTCCAGGCCCAGTGGCAGGTGCGGCACGAGCACGTTGAAGCCATCGGCGGCGCTGCCTTCGAACCAGGCTTGCAGCTCATCGGCAATCTGCACGGGGGTACCGACCAAGCTGTAGTGCCCTCGCCCACCGGCAATGCGCCGCCCCAGTTGGGCCAGGGTCAGCTGCTCGTTGCCGGCCAGTTCGGTGAGCAACTGCTGGCGGCTGCGCTGGCCGTCTTCGGTCGGCGGCAACTCGGGCAACGGGCCATCCAGCGGGTAGCCGGAAAGGTCGAAGTTGCCGAGCATGCGCCCAAGCAGGCCAACCCCGACACGCGGGTCGACCAGCGTCTGGAGCTGTTCGTACTTGTCCTCGGCCTGCGCCTGGCTTTGCCCCACTACCACGAACACGCCGGGCATGATCTTCAGCGATTGCTCATCCCGCCCATGGCGGGCCAGGCGGCCCTTGAGGTCGGCGTAAAAGGCCTGTGCGCGTGCCAGGCTGGGCTGGGCGGTGAACACCACTTCGGCGCTTTGGGCCGCCAGTTCGCGGCCGGTTTCGGACGAACCGGCCTGCACCAGCACCGGTCGCCCCTGTGGCGAGCGGGCGACATTGAGCGGGCCTTTGACACGAAAGTGTTCGCCGACATGGTCGATGGCCCGCACGGCTTGCGGGTCGTGGAACAGGCCACTGGCCTTGTCACGCACGAACGCGTCATCGGCCCAGCTGTCCCACAGGCCTTGCACCACTTGCTGGAATTCCCGGGCACGGGCATAGCGTTCGGCATGTGGAATATGCGCCTGGCGGCCGAAGTTGCCGGCCTCGGCGGCGGCGTCGGAGGTGACCATGTTCCAACCGGCACGGCCTGCGGACAGGTGGTCCAGGGAGGCGAACTTGCGTGCCACATGGTACGGCTCGTTGTAGCTGGTGGTGGCAGTGGCGATCAGGCCGATGCGATCGGTAACAGCACTGAGTGCCGACAGCAGCGTCAGTGGCTCGAAGTACACCGAGCGGGCGCTGTGGCTGGCGAGTGCGTCACCGGGCGCAGCCACGCTGTCGGCGACGAACAAGGCATCGAAGCACGCGGCTTCGGCGATGTGTGCGGTGCGCTTGTAGGTGGCGAAATCCAGCGGGTCGGCGGGTACGTCCGGGTGGCGCCAGGCGGCCACATGGTGACCGGTGGCCATGAGAAAGGCACCCAGGTTCATTTGGCGGGGCATAGTGTTCTCCTTGGTCCGAAAAGCCACAGATTCAGAAATCCTTGCGCAGCTGCACGCCGAAATAGCGCCCGTCATCGCGTGGTACCGAGCGGTAGATGTAGTCACCGCCACTGGCCAGCATCTGCGCATACGACTTGTCGCCCAGGTTCTTGCCCAGCAGCGCCACGCGCCAGCCGTCGTTGTAGTCGGCCAGGGCGATGCTGGCGTTCCAGATGCCGTAGGCGCCCTGCACGGTGTCCGGGTTCTGATCGAGGCTGAACTGCACCGCGTCCTGCCAGCTGTAATCGCTGCTCAGTTCCACATCCAGGCCGTTGTCCAGCGGGATCACGTAATCGGCGCGCAGGTAGGTCTTCCAGTCCGGCGTGAACGGCAAGCGGCCGCCATCGATGTTGCAGCTGGCCGCCGCACCGGCCGGGCAGTTGAAGTGATCGACGCGAGCCTTGGTGTAAGCCACCGCGGTCGACAGCTTCAGGCGCGAGGTGGCCTGGAAGCTGGCATCCAGCTCCACACCCTGGGTCTTGACCTTGCCCGCGTTGACCAGACGGGTCACCACCTGGTTGGCCACGGTGTCGTAGAAGTTGGCCTGATAGTTGTCGTAGTCGGTGTGGAATACGGCCAGGTTGGCGGTCAGGCGATTGTCCAGCGCCGTGCTTTTCAAACCGATTTCATAGGCATCGGAGGTCTCGGGTTTGAGCGCTTCGGTGTCGCGCGGCTGCATGTTGAAGAACACGTTGTAAGCCGGGCCTTTGTAGCCGCGCGAATAGGTGACGTAACCGGTCAGGTTGTCGCTGAAGTCGTATTGCAAGCCGGTCCTCCCACTCCAGCCGTCCTCATCCACCGACCCCGAGCTGGCGGTAGAGGGCTGAATGCCGGTTACAGAAGTGGCCGAGGTGGAGACGCGGCGGTGGTCGTATTCGAGGTCGTCGTGGGTCCAGCGCAGGCCGAAAATGGCACGCAAGTCGTCAGTGAAATTGAACGTGTTCTCGCCGAACAGCGCGACACTGTCGTTGGTGGTGGAATAGTCGGCACGGCCACTGTTGACAACACCGCCGTTGACCGACAGGCGCTGGTAGGTCTCTCTGGACGTGCCATGCATGTAGAAGGCTCCCAGCACATATTCGTTGAACTGCCCTTTGGGCGAGGTCAGACGAAACTCCTGGCTGTACTGGTCATAGTCCACCGTGCCTTTGTCGTGGGACGCGGTCAGTGGCAGCAAGGCGCGGCGGTCTCCGTCCTGGTACTGGGTGTTGTCCCAGCCGCGCCAGGCGCTGATCGACGTCAGGGTGTAGTCGCCCAACTGCCAGTCCAGTTGCGCCGACAGCCCCTGGTTCTCGTCCTCGACGTGGGTCTTGAAGTCGCTGTTGATGTCGCGGTTGTGGGCGCTTGGCGTCACCGGACGCAACTGGTTGGCGAAGGCGGCGCTGGCGCTGGTGATCACACCGCTGGGCAAGGTGTCTTCGCCTTTCATGTAGTCGGCGATCAGGGTCAGGCGCAGGTCTTCGTTGGGCTCGAACTCCAGCTTGCCGCGGGCGCCTTTGCGCTCGTAGCCATTGACGTCGTGACCATTGGCAACGTTCTCGACATTGCCGTCATAGTCGCCCCACAGGGTGCTTAACGACCCTTTGAACTGCTCGCTCAGGCGCCCGCCAATACCGAAACGCAGGCGGTTTTCGTCGCCTCCACCAAAGTGCGAATAATCTACATAACCTTGGGTCTGTTCAGGGATGGCCTTGCTGACCACATTCAGCACGCCGGCCGAGGCATTTTTGCCAAACAGTGTGCCCTGCGGCCCGCGCAGTACCTCGATACGTTCCAGGTCGAGCAGGTCTAAGGTCGACTGGCCCGGGCGGCCGAATACCACGCCATCGACCACCGTGGCCACGGTAGGTTCTACGCCCGGCGAGGTGGAAATGGTGCCCACGCCACGAATGAACAACGAGGTGTCCTTGTTCGAGGCCCCGGCGCGGTAATTGAGGGTAGGCACCTGCTGGACGATGCTGGCCACGTTGTTGCGGTTGTCTCGCTCCAACTGCTCGCCATCAATCACCGACACTGCCACCGGCACTTCCTGCAATGTGGCTTCGCGGCGTGTGGCTGTCACGGTAACCGCACCCAGTGCAGTGGCCTGCGCAGCCCCCGTTTCAGCAGGCTCGGCTGCTTGGGCGCCCTGCCCGAAAACGGCCAGCAGGATGGCTGCGGCCAACGGCCGGCGTTGCGTAGCGGGAAAAGGTGTACGGTTTTTCTGCATGGTGCTCACTGCCTCGGGAAACCAGACCAGGCCCCCATTGACGGGGCCGACACGAAGTTGCTGTGGTTGTCTGGTCTCGCTCGTGCGAGTGGCAGGCGCTTGCCAACAGCAGCGCTTGTTAGCGCTAACATGAGCAAGTATCTGTGGCCATCGTTTAGCACGTCAAATACTTAAAAGTCAGATTTATATGCAATAAAGCTATTTGCCAATCGCTGATCCGTTAGCGCTACCATCGGGCCATTTCCACAGGAGGCAGCCCGGTGAGCCAGGCCAAGGATCCCCCCCGCAAGCGACGCGGCGCAGGCCGTGTCACCCTCGCCGAGGTGGCGCGGGCTGCTGAGGTTTCAGCCATCAGCGTGTCGCGCTACTTCAACCAGCCAGACCAGGTTTCACCGCCGCTGCGTGAACGTATCGAGGCTGCTGTACAAGCGCTGGGCTATGTTCCTAATCTGGTCGCCGGGGGGTTGGCCTCGGCGCGCGGACGCATCGTGGGCATGGTGATCCCGAACATTTCCGGGCCGATCTTCGCCCAGACCATCCAGGCCTTCAGCGATACCCTCAGCCGGCATGGTTACCAGTTGCTGTTGGCGTCCAGCTACTTCAGCGAAGCGCAGGAAGAAAGCGCGGTGCGGGCGTTTCTTGGCTGGTCACCGGCGGCGTTGGTGGTGACCAGCCATTTCCACAGCCCGGCCACGGAAAAGATGCTGGCCGACGCAGATGTGCCTGTGGTGGAAATCTGGGATTACCGCCCGGAGCGGGCGCCCCTGCAGGTGGGCTTCCTTCATCACCAAGTGGGTGTACAGGCCTGCCGATACCTGCTGGACAAGGGCCATCGGCGCATCGCGTTCGTGCAAAACAGTGCAGCCGGCGACCTAAGTGCGCTGGAGCGGCGCGACGGCTATGTCGAGGCACTGGGTGAAGCCGGGCTGGAGCCTTGGGTGTTCGTGCCCTCGGCAGACTGCGCGCCGTTCGAGGCGGGCAAGCAGGCGATGGAAGCGTTGATCCGCCGTAATCCACGGCCTGAGGCGATCATCTTCGCCAATGACAACCTGGCGGCCGGCGCCCTCTTGGCCGGCCAGCGGGCCGGCTTGCGCCTGCCTGAAGACATGGCCATTGTCGGCTTCGGCGACTACCCCTTTGCCAACATGCTGCTGCCCAGCCTCACCACCCTGCGCCCGCCCTCCCGGGAGATTGGCGAAGTGGCGGCGCTGCGGGTGCTGCAGCACCTGGGTGCGCTGGCGTGTGACGGTGAGGTACAGCGGCTGAACCTGTTGGCGTGCGAGTTGATTGCCCGCGAGAGCGCGTGATTCAGGGTACGGCCACTGAGGGTGGCATTGACGCCAAGCCCGCCCCATGCTCTCCTTATGCCTCACGTTCAGGTGCCCCCTTGGGGGTGAAACGGGAAACCGGTGCGTCGCAGGCCCTCCAACAGGGCCGGACAATTCCGGTGCTGCCCCCGCAACGGTAAGCGAGCGAAGCGTCTGTACCACTGTGCCCTTGTAATGCGGCATGGGAAGGTGACGCTTTCCAGGAGCCCTGCTCCTCCTCGCAAGCCCGGAGACCGGCCTGGCGTTCATGAACACCCCGCGGTGGGCGGGCGCTGTTGCATTCCCCTGGGCGACTACGCTCGGGGCTGCCGCGCTTGCCCATTGCCCACAAAAAGCAGAGGAACGCGTCATGCCCGTCACCAGCGCCAAGCAACACAGCCTTGCCACGCCTGTCACCCTCAGCCAGCGCATCGTCATCGCCGTCGGCGCCAGCCTGCTGGGCCTGTGCCTGGTGTACTTTGCCGGTTTCTCGCACATCGAGGCCGTGCACAACGCCGCCCACGACACCCGCCACAGCGCCGCCTTCCCCTGCCACTGAGTACGCCTGATGATCACGCGCATTGCCCGTACCGCGGGCTTCAGCGGGCTGCTTGCGGCCCTGTTTCTGACCTTGCTGCAAAGCTTGTGGGTCGCCCCGCTGATTCTTGAGGCGGAAACCTACGAGTCCTCGGCCCCTGCCGCCCACCACGAGCATGGCAGCGAGGTGCCCGCCCATGAGCACAGCGCCGAAGCCTGGTCGCCGGAAGACGGCTGGCAGCGTGTGCTGTCCACTACGGGCGGCAACCTGGTGGTCGCGGTCGGCTTCGCCCTGATCCTCGCCGCCCTGTACAGCCTGCGTGAACCGACCCGCGCCAGCACGGGTGCAGGGTGGGGGCTGGCCGGCTTCGCCGTGTTCTGTCTTGCCCCGACCTTGGGCCTGCCACCCGAACTGCCCGGTACGGCTGCCGCCGACCTGGGGCAACGTCAGACCTGGTGGATCGGCACAGCCAGCGCCACCGCGCTGGGCCTGGCCTTGCTGGTGTTCGCTCGCCACTGGCTGCTGAAAGCGCTGGGCGCCGTGCTGCTGGTAATCCCCCATGTGATTGGCGCGCCACAACCCGAAGTGCATGAAAGCCTGGCCCCCGAAGCACTGGAAACCCAGTTCAAAGTGGCCTCCTGGCTGACCAACGCCGCCTTCTGGTTGGCTTTGGGCTTGCTCAGCGCCTGGCTGTTCCGCCGTTCCAGCCGGGCCTGATGCCGCACTTCTACGCCGGCTTCGGCTGCCGCCGGGGTTGCCCGGCGGATACCCTGCAACGCTTGCTGGACCAGGCCCTGGACAACCAGGGCCTGGCATTGGCCGACCTGCGCGGTATCGCCAGCATTAGTCTGAAGGCCGACGAACCCGGCTTGCTACAACTGGCCGAACGCCTCGGTTTGCCCTTGGTGCTGTACCATAGCGTGCAACTGCAACCTTACGAACCCCTGCTCAGCCATCGCTCCGCCGCCGCCCATGCCCACAGTGGCTGCTGGGGTGTGGCCGAGAGCGCGGCACTGGCCCTGGCCAGCCAGCACCTTGGCGAGGCCAGGTTGCTGCTGGCCCGCCAGGTGCTTGGCCCGGCGACCCTCGCCCTGGCCGGCTGAGCGCTTCCCCCTCTTTCCTGCAAGGACTTTCCATGACGGTCTACTTCATTGGCGCCGGTCCCGGCGACCCGGAACTGATCACGGTCAAGGGCCAACGGCTGATTCGCCAGTGCCCGGTGATTATCTATGCCGGCTCATTGGTACCCGCCGCCGTGCTCGAAGGCCATCAGGCCGAGACCGTGATCAACAGCGCCGAACTGCATCTGGAACAGATTGTCAACGCCATGCGCACCGCCCACGAAGAGGGTCAGGATGTGGCCCGTGTACACAGTGGCGACCCCAGTCTGTACGGTGCCATCGGCGAGCAAATCCGCCACTTGCAGGCGCTTGGCATCGATTACCAGATCATCCCCGGGGTCACCGCCACGGCAGCCAGCGCCGCACTGCTCGGCTGCGAACTGACCCTGCCACAGGTGGCGCAAACGGTGATCCTCACCCGCTATGGCGACAGCTCGCCCATGCCGCCCGGCGAGCAACTGGGAGACCTGGCGCGCCATGGCAGCACCCTGGCGATTCACCTGGGGGTCAAGCACCTCTCGCGCATTGTCGAAGAGTTGCTGCCGCACTACGGCGCGCACTGCCCGGTAGCGGTGGTGCACCGGGCCACCTGGCCTGACCAGGACTGGGTGCGTGGCAGCCTCGGCGATATCGTCGAACGCGTGGCGGCCAAAGATTTCCGGCGTACGGCACTGATCCTGGTTGGCCATGTGCTAGGGGATACGCCATTCGCTGAGTCGGCCTTGTACCGTGCCGGGCACGCCCATCTGTATCGCTCTGCCGACTGAGCATTGCCAGGCTTGCCACAGGCGTAGCAGACTCCGGGTTCCCGCCTGCGAACAGGAGTTACGCCCATGCTGGAATTACGCCCTAACTGCGAGTGCTGCGATACCGACCTGCCGGGCGACAGCCCCGATGCGCTGATCTGCTCCTTCGAATGCACCTTCTGCCGCACCTGCGCCGAAACCCGCTTGCTGGGCCGTTGCCCGAACTGCTCGGGCCAGCTGGTGGCCCGCCCGACGCGGGTCGGCCAGGCGTTGGCCAACAACCCCGCCTCAGCCCAGCGCGTAAACAAACCGCATGCGGCCTGCGTCTGACCGACCGGAGAAAACCGGCATCACCGCTTTGATAGGGTGATGTCTATCCTGCTTTTTGTAGGATTTTTCAACAACAAGTGCGGGTGATTTCAACACTTCTATACTCGGCATTACCAAACTTCGGGATTGGTCGTATCTTGCAGCGCTTCCGATTAACCCACTTGCAGACGTATTCCTGAGTGATCCAGGAAGCGGACCACATCCCGACAGGAGTTTTCCCCATGACAACCGTGCTGATCGTCGACGACCACCCTATCGTTCGGGTTTCCTTGCGCATATTGCTTGAACGCGAGCGCTTCCATGTCGTCGGCGAAGTCGGCAATGGCAGTGAAGTGGCGCAGGTGGCCCGCGAACTGCGCCCGGACGTCGTCATTCTCGATATCGGCCTGCCTGGGCTGGACGGCATGGAAGTCATCAAGCGCCTGCAGTGCCTGGAGCCGGAGCCGAAGATCATGGTATTGACCGGCCAGGCCACCGACCTGTACGTGCGACGCTGCCTGGATGCCGGTATCGGCGCTTTCGTCACCAAGGAAGAAGACCACGAAGCGCTGCTGTTTGCCCTCAAGGCCCTGATCAAAGGTTATTCGACCTTTCCGCAGATGTCGGTCAACAGCAATTCGCTGGAAAGCGAGCCCGTGCGCCTGGCCAGCCTCTCCAACCGGGAGATGGAAGTATTGCGGCGCCTGGCGCGCGGCGAGAACAACAAGAATATCGGCACTTGCATGAACCTCAGCGCCAAGACCATCAGCACCTACCGGGGCCGCATCATGGAAAAACTCAAGACTGAATCACTGGTAGAAATGGTCGACCTGGCCAAACGCAACAGCGTTTATTGAGCGTTTGCACACCATGAAGCGCCTGCTGGCGAGCATCTTTCTGGCTACCGGCTTATTCGCTTCGGCCGATCTGTTGGCCAGCAGCGAACCCCGTCAGTTGCTGGCCCGATCGGCCAGTGCCGCCGCCCCCCTGTCGTTGTCCAGCGAAGACCGGCAGTGGCTGCAGCGACGCCAGCACCTGGTGCTGGGCAGCTCTCGGCCCGACTATCCACCGTTCGAAATCAACGTCAGTCAGCACGAATACGAAGGCCTTAGCGCCGATTACGCCGGGATTATCGCCGAGCAGTTGGGCATTCCCGTCGAGGTACGGCGCTACGACAGCCGCCACGAAGCGATCACCGCCTTGCGTGAGGGCAGCATCGACCTGCTGGGCAGCTCCAATGCCTTCGAGGCGGCTGACGCTCAACTTAGCCTCAGCACCCCCTATGCTGACGACCTCCCGGTCATCGTCACCCGCAAGGGGCACAGCCTGAAGGGCACACCTGACCTCGCCGGCCTGCGCCTGGCCATGGTCGATCATTATCTACCCGCCGCTGCCGTTCGAACGCTGTACCCCAAAGCGCAACTGAGCCTGTACCGCTCGACGCAAGCCGGGCTGGCGGCCGTCGAACTGGGCGAGGCGGATGCGTACCTGGGCGATGCCATCAGCACCGACTTTCTGATTGGCAGGAGTTACCAGGGCACGCTCAAAATCGATCACTTCTGCCAGGTGGCCCCCGGGGCTTTTGCCTTTGCCCTGGCCGATGACAACCCACGCATGCACCGTCTGGTCGACAAGGCGCTGGCGCGCATCAGTGAAAGCGAACGCCTGAACATCCTGCGCCGCTGGAGCAGCGGTAACACCAGCCTGCTGCTGCAGCGCCATCTCTCTGCCTTGAGCGCAGAAGAGGAGGCCTGGATCGCCGCCAACCCCTCCATCCGTGTGCTGGTCAATACCTCGCTGGCCCCCTTGACCTTCAACGACGCTCAGCATCGCCCCAGTGGCATAACCCTCGACCTGCTCAAGCAGATCTCGCTGCGCACGGGGCTGCAGTTCACACCCGTCGACAGTGCTTCAGCACAGGCCATGGTGGACCGCCTGGCCCGAGGCGAGGCGCAAATGATCGGGGCGCTGGGCTATGGTGCTGACCGTTTGAAGCAGTTGCGATTCACCCGCCCCTATCTGGTCAGCCCACGCGTGCTCGTCACCCGCAGCGACGTCGAATCTCCCGCACAAGCCAAGGCCATGAACGGCAAGCGCATCGCCCTGGTGCGTGGTTCACCGCAACGGGCCATACTGCATCAGCGCTACCCGCAGGCCAAGATAGTCGAAGTGGACAACCCGCTCGGCCAGATGGAGGCCGTGGCCAACGGTACCGCCGACGTTGCCCTTAGCAGCCATATCAATGCTGCCTACTACATCAGTCATGTGTTCAAGGATCGCTTGCGCATCGCCAGCGTGCTCGACGACGAACCGGCCGTTGCCGCCTTCGCCGTCGCCGCCGACCAGCCCCAGCTACAGGCCATTCTCGACAAGGCGCTGCTGAGCATTCCGCCCGAAGAGCTCGATCAACTGATCAACCGCTGGCGTACCAGCACCTTGGTCAGCGACAGCCCCTGGCGCGACTACCGCACCTTGGCCTTGCAGGTGCTGGTGCTGTCGGCCCTGCTGCTGGCTGGGGTCATATTCTGGAACAGCTACCTGCGCAAGCTGATCAACCAGCGTACAGAGGCCCAGCACGCGCTGCAGGCACAGTTGGCGCTGAGCCGCGGGCTGCTTGAGCAATTGCGCCAGGCCAAGGACGACGCCGAACAGGCCAGCCAGACCAAAAGCACGTTCCTGGCCACCATGAGCCACGAAATCCGTACCCCGATGAATGCCGTGATCGGCCTGCTGGAACTGGCACTGGAGGACAGCCGTGGCGGCCGCTGCGACACCCAGACCTTGCAGACCGCTTACGACTCGGCAATTGGCCTGCTCGAGCTGATTGGCGACATTCTCGACATTTCCCGCATCGAATCCGGCCACCTCAGCCTGCAGCCAGTGCCCACCGACCTTGTAGAGCTGGTGCGCGCCACACTGCGGGTATTCGAGGGCAATGCACGGGCCAAAGGCCTGCACCTGCACAGCGAACTGCCGGCAGAGCCAGTCTGGGTGCTGGCTGACCCCGTGCGATGCAAGCAAATTCTGTCCAACCTGGTCAGTAATGCCATCAAGTTCACCGACCGTGGTGAAGTGCAGGCGAGCCTGCTGCTGCCCAAGGTTGCCGGTCAGGGCATTCTGGCAATCGAGCTGAATGTGCGCGACACCGGTATTGGCATCAGCCCTGCCGACCAGGCCCGCCTGTTCAATGCATTTGTCCAGGCCGATGGCCCAAGGGCCCGCCAAGGTGCAGGCCTGGGGTTGGTCATCAGCCGTACCCTCGCCGAATTGATGGGCGGCGCCTTGAGCCTGCAGAGCGTGGAAGGCGTCGGCACCCGGGTGCAAGTCTGCCTGCAACTGCCCACCTGTGCGGCACCGGTAAAAGCCGAGCAGGCACCGCCAGCACATGAAAGCACTAGCGGCCCGCTCAACATTCTGGTGGTCGACGACTACCCCGCCAACCTGCTGTTGCTGGAGCGGCAACTGCATACCCTGGGGCACCGCGTGACCTTGGCGGAAAATGGCGAAATCGCCTTGGCGCGCTGGCAGGCCGCGCGCTTCGACCTGGTGATTACCGACTGCAGCATGCCGGTCATGGACGGCCACGAACTCACCCGGCGCATTCGCACCCTGGAGAGTGAACGCGGCCTGCCAGCTTGCAGGATTCTCGGCGTGACCGCCAATGCCCAGGCTGAGGAACGCGCCCGCTGCCTGGCCAGCGGCATGGACGAATGCCTGTTCAAACCCATTGGCCTGCGTTCGCTAAAGGCCCATCTACCCCTAGTCCGCCCTCAGCAACAAGAAACACCGACAACACGCCATAGCGGGTTCGACCTGGCTGAACTGCGCCACCTGACCCAGGACGACGAACAGCTGACGCGGCATTTGCTCGAACAGCTGTCGGTAAGCGTCGCCGAAGACCTGGCCGCCTTACGGGCCCTGGCACCAGACGCCGCCGACGAAGCCGTGCGGGCCCTGACCCATCGCATCAAGGGTGGCGCCAAGATGATCAGGGTCCGCATCGTGGTCAAGGACTGCGAAGCCATCGAGCTCGCCCACGCACAGGGGCTGCCGACGGTCGAGCAGCGCGCGCTGCTGCAAACCAGCCTGCAAGCCCTGCTTGACGAAATGCGCGATGCGCTCAATGCAATTGCAACGTCGAGCTGATCTGGCTGATGGCATCCACCACGTGCCGTGAGCCTTGCTGGATTTCCATGATCACCGTACCGGCCTCGTTGGCCAGCGCCACGCCGTGACCGGTGCGGTTCAGGCTCGACTGCATGCTGGCTACCGCCAGTAGGGACAGGTCGTGGTTTTGCCGCACCACATCGACAATCTCCAGGGTGGCCTTGCTGGTGCGCGCCGCCAGGTTACGCACCTCATCGGCCACCACCGCAAAGCCTCGCCCGTGCTCGCCGGCACGGGCGGCTTCGATCGCGGCATTCAGGGCCAGCAGGTTGGTCTGGTCGGCGATGCCACGAATGGTCAGCACGATCTGCCCGATTACATCCGATTGCTTGCTGACCGCATCGATGCTGCGTGCAGCGTCGTTAAGCTCCTGGGAAATCTGTTCGATTACCTGCACCGTCTGCTGCACCACTTCTGTCCCCTTGCGCGCGCAGGCGTCGGTCTGCATGGAACTGGCATGGGCGGCATCGGCGGCATTCTGCTGGGTGCAGACCTGGCGGGTAATGTCACTGGCGAACTTCACGACCTTGTTCAAGCGCCCCTTGCTGTCGAAAATGGGGTTGTAGGAGGCTTCCAGATAGACCATCCGGCCCTGCTTGTCGATACGCTCGAAACGGTGCGAATGGTATTCGCCACGGTTAAGCGACGCCCAGAACTCGCGGTACTCGACCGACTCGCGTTCATGCGCAAGGCAGAACAGGCCATGATGCCGGCCAACCACCTCGTCGAGGCGATAGCCCATGGTGTCGAGGAAATTCTGGTTGGCTTTGATCACCCTGCCCTGGGGGGTGAATTCGATCACCGCCATGGAGCGGCTGATGGCCTTGAGCAGGTTTTCGCTTTCATGCTCCTGCACCACCCGCTGGCTGATGTCGGCGGCCACCTTGATCACGCTGGTGACCTGACGCTGCTCGTCCAGCACCGGCATGTAGCTGGCCTCCAGCCATACCTCGCGACCGGCCTTGTCGAGGCGCTCGAAGGTACCGCTGATAGCCTTGCCCTGCCCCAGTTCACGCCACAGCTGTTGGTATTCGGCACTTTTTGCGTAGCCTGGATCGCAGAACAACCGGTGGTGCTTGCCACGCAACTCGTCAACGCTGTAACCCATGGCTTGGCAGAAACGCTCGTTGGCATCGAGAATGGTGCCATCGGGAGCGAACTCGATCATCGCCATGGAGCGGCTGATAGCGGCGAGTTTGGCCTGCGCGGTGGCCAAAGCCTGTTGGCTGCGCTGGATCTCGACCAAATCGGACTTGCGGTGGAAATCGAACATGACGCCGGGCTCCTTTATGCGCGGTTTCATGAGCATAGATCGCCATCATTAGCATGCAAGCACAGTGCTATCACTTTGTAATTAGTGCATTTTCATTACCAAGCGTCTGACACGCTTGCTGCCCAGGCGTGAAACTCAGGAGCTTTCCCGCACCATCAACTCAAAGCCCAAGTCCTGCTGTGGGTTGGGCACACGCTTGCCATCGAGCAGCGCCAGCAGCGCCTGCGCCGCCCCACGCCCCACGGCAGCCCGGGGCGTGCGAATCGATGTCAGCCTGGGCACCATGTGCGCCGAGGCCGGCAAATCGTTGAACCCGACCATCGCCACCTGGCGTGGTACCTCCACCCCCTGGCGCAAGGCCTGCAGCACCGCGCCTTGGGCAAGGTCGTCGTTACAGAAGAAAATGCCGTCGACATCCGGCGCCTGCTGCATCAGTTGGCTGAACAGTGCACTGCCCAGTGCAATCGATGACGGCTCCGGCGCCAGTACCTCCAGCTCGGTCGCCTGCAAACCGGCCTCGGCCAGCGCCTGGCGGAAACCTTCGGCTCGCTGCATCACCCGTGGGTCGAGCTGCGCGGCAATGAATGCCAGGCGCTTGCGCCCGCGCTCGATCAGGTGCCGGGCAGCGGCACGCCCGGCCTGCTGCTGCGAAAACCCGACCGACAATGCCCCAGGCTCGCCATTGAGCTCCATCATGTGCACACAAGGCACACCACTGGCAGCCAGCATCTGGCGGGCCGCATCGCTGCGCTCGAAGCCGGTCAGCAGCATGCCGCAGGGCTGATAGGCCAGGTAGTTGCGGATCAGGTTCTCTTCTTCAGCAAGGTCATAGTGATAGTTGCCGATCAACACCTCGAGCCCACGCGGGCGCATGACCTCGTGGATGGCCTCCAGGGTATCGATGAACAGCTGGTTGGACAGTGACGGGATCAACACCACCACCGACTGGCTACGCGCCGAGGCCAGCGCCCGGGCCGCCGGGTTGGCGACATAGCCAAGGTTTGCCGCTGCGGCGAAAACCTTTTCCACCAGCTCCGGCGCAACCGTGCTGACTCCGCGCAAGGCGCGCGAAGCGGTAATCGGGGAAACCCCGGAAAGCCTGGCAACTTCTGCCAGGGTGGGACGACCTGTAGTACGGGAGCCGGTGCGGGACATGGATGTTGTAATTTTACTACTTGCAAGGAGAGGGAACGGCCACTAAGGTAGCGCTGTCTCAGGACGCAGGCAATGTAATCTTTGGTAGCAGCCATCACGCGCTCGCCACCAGGCGTCCATACTGCGTAAGGACAAGACCAATAACACCGGGGAGGTCGTTGTTCGTCATTGACGAGACAGCGCTATCTCACCCCGCAGGAGGTACTGATGAATTCTCCCCTGTCCGCCATCGTGGTGATGGGCGTGGCCGGTTGCGGCAAAAGCTGCATCGGCGCCGCCATCGCTGCCAGAAGCGGCGGCCGCCTGATCGAAGGCGACGCTTTCCACCCTGCCGAAAACATCCGCAAGATGAGCGCTGGCATCCCGCTGGACGATGGCGACCGCGCCGGCTGGCTGGTACGCCTCGGTCAGGAGTTGCAGGCCACCACCCAGGCTGGGGAGCGCCCGATCCTGACCTGCTCGGCACTCAAGCGCCGCTACCGCGACACCCTGCGCGATGCCATGCCCGGGCTGGTGTTCGTGTTCCTTGAACTGTCACCTGCCGAAGCGGAAAAACGCGTGCGTGCCCGCCCCGGTCACTTCATGCCGGCCAGCCTGATCGACAGCCAGTTCGCTGCCCTGGAATCGCCACGCGGCGAGCCACTGACCCTGCCACTGGATGCGACCCAACCCGTCGAAGCACTGGCCGAAGCGGTGGACCGCTGGCTAAAGGCCTGCGGTGAGCTGGGGCTGGCGCAAACCGCCTGACCCTGGCGGTTTTCCGGCTCACCAAAGACAGCGCTACCCCATCCCGCAAACGCGGGAAAAGTTCCAAAAAGCTACGCCCAAAACAACGATAAGACCGAGGCCTTCAAACCATGTTCGGACTGGCTACTGATACCTTCCTGCTGCTCGACGCGCTGGTTACCATCGTCGGGCTGATCCTGCTGATCACCCACTTCAAAGTGCACCCCTTCGTCGCCCTTACCCTCGCGGCCGGCTTCCTGGGCCTGACCTCCGGCATGCCGGTGGCCAAAGTCATGAAATCGTTCCAGGACGGTTTTGGCGGCGTGCTGGGCTTTGTCGGCATCGTCCTTGCCCTGGGCACCATGCTCGGCAAGCTGATGGCCGACTCCGGGGGCGCCGACCAGATCGCGCAAACCCTCATCCGCGCCTTCGGCAAGAAGAACGTGCACTGGGCCATGATGTTCGCCGCGTTCCTGGTGGGCATACCGCTGTTCTTCGAAATCGGCTTCGTGTTGCTGATTCCACTGGTGTTCATCGTCGCCCGCCGCTCCGGGGTGTCGCTGGTGAAGATCGGCATTCCGCTGCTGGCCGGCCTTTCCGTGGTGCACGGCCTGGTCCCGCCTCACCCGGGCCCGCTGCTGGCGATCGGCATTTTCCACGCCGACATCGGCAAGACCATCTTCTATGGCCTGATCGTCGCACTGCCCACCGCGATCATCGCTGGCCCGCTGTTCGGTAACTTCATTTCCCGCTACATCCCGGGCAACCCGTCGCAGGAACTGATGGACCAGATCGCCAAGGAGTCCGACCAGGGCAACCTGCCAAGTTTCAGCATCACCCTCATCACCGTGCTGCTGCCAGTCGCGTTGATGCTGCTGAAAACCTTCGCCGACGTGGTGCTGCCGGCCGAGCACATCGTGCGCCAGTGGATGGACCTGATCGGCCACCCGATCACCGCCCTGCTCGCCGCCCTGCTGCTGGCTTTCTACACCTTTGGTTCGGCTCGCGGCTTCAACCGCCAGCAGATCATGAAGATGCTCGACCAGAGCCTGGCCCCCACTGCAGCCATCGTGCTGATCGTCGGTGCTGGCGGTGGCTTCAAGCAGATGCTGGTGGACACTGGCGTGGGCAACGTGATCGGGCAGATGGCCGTGCAGGCGGAAATTTCACCCATCATGCTGGCCTGGCTGGTGGCGGCAGTGATCCGCATCGCTACCGGCTCCGCCACGGTCGCCACCATTACCGGTGCGGGCATCGTTGCTCCGGTGATCGATCTGGTGCCGGGTGTGAACCGTGAGCTGTTGGTACTGGCCACCGGTGCCGGCTCGCTGATCCTGTCGCATGTGAACGACGCCGGCTTCTGGCTGGTGAAGCAATACTTCAACATGACCGTTGCGGAAACCTTCAAGACCTGGAGCATGATGGAGACCATTCTCTCGGTAGTCGGCATCATCTTCATCATGTTGTTGTCGCTGATGGTGTAACCGTTGATCGGGGCAATGGCACCTGGATGCGTCGGGTAGGGCCGAAGAAAAGTATGAGCCCTACCCAACGCAATGGAGTCTGCCATGACCCGCACAAGCATTCTGCTGATCACCCTGCTTGGTTCGCCGCTGGCCTTGGCCGCCGGCACCGGCCCGACCTACCCTGACGACCCGCACAGTACTGCGCCAAGGCCAGGCGTGGACAGCACCCTCAACCCGATCGAGAAGCCCATGCCGCGGGATACCGACCCGCGCATCAAGGGTAACGACCCGGACAGCCCGCCGGCAGAGCAGAATGACAACCGTGACCTGCCGGGAATGGATGGCAGTGGCCAGGAGGGCATTCGCCGGCAAAGTGGCGCAGCTGACGATAGTCAGCACTAGACGCCTGCCCTACCACTGACGCTTGTCTGGCCGGGTCAGCCCCAGTTTCTCGATCCGGTAGCGCAGCATGTCCCGCGACAGCCCCAGCATCCGCGCCGACTTGGTCACGTTCCAGTCGGTACGGTCCAGGGTCTTGCACACCAGGTCGCGCTCCATGTCGGGCAGGCTGGTGCCCGGCTCCGGCTCGTGCCGTGGCATTTCGAACATTACGGGCGCCTGCTGAGCTGCCGATGGCTCGTCGATCAACGTCATGCACAGGTTCAGCTGGTGCGCCTGCACCACCTCGTTCGGTGCCAGCAGCACGGTCTGCTCCAGCATGTTACGAAGTTCGCGCACATTGCCTGGCCAGCTGTAGCCCAGCATCAGGCTCTCGGCTTCGGCAGAAAAACGCAGGTTCGGCTTGCCATAACGCCGGCCATGGTGGGCCAGGAAATGCCGGGCCAACAGCAGAATGTCCTGCCCACGGGCATACAGGCGCGGCACCTTCAGGGCAATGATGCGCAGGCGGAAGAACAGGTCGCGGCGGAACTTGCCCTGCTGCACCATCTGCTCCAGATTGCAGTTGGTGGCACTGATCACCCGCAGGTCAACCTTGCGCTCCTTCACCGCACCAATCCGGCGGATGCTGCGGTCTTCCAGCAGCTTGAGCAGCTTGGCCTGCAGCACCAGGTCCATCTCGCCAATCTCGTCGAGGAACAAGGTGCCGCCATCGGCCGCCTCCACCAGGCCTACCCGGCGCTCCTTGGCGTCGGTGAATGCACCTTTCTCGTGGCCGAACAGTTCGGCCTCCAGCAGGTTGGCCGGGATCGAGGCGCAGTTGAACTCGATGAACGGCCCCTTGCTGCGCGTGCCATCGAAATGCAGGGCGCGGGCCACCAGTTCCTTGCCGGTGCCGGTTTCGCCTTCGACCAGCACCGGTGGCAGGTCGTCACTGGCCATCCGCCGTTCGGCATCCAGCACCTGGCGCAGGGTGTGCTTGAGGGTCAGCATCGTAGGCGACTCGCCGATCAACGCCTGCAACCCGGACTTCTGCGCCTCTCGCTCCTGGTAGAACGACAGCGTGCGCTCCATGCGCTCGGCAGCCAGGGCCTTGTCCAGGGTCAGCTTGAGTTCGGCCAGCACCACGGGCTTGCTCAGGTAATGGAAAGCGCCCTCCTTCATCGCCTGCACGGCATCTTCGACATTGCCGTAGCCGGTCATCATGATCACTTTCAGGTCCGGCACCTGTGCCACCAAGGTCCGCAGCAGGTCGTGCCCGCTCATGCCAGGCAGCGAGTTATCAGTCAGCACCGCGTCGGGCCGGGCCCGTTTGATCTGCTCCAGCGCCAGCTCCGCGCTATGGCATACGGTGACCTCGTAGCCCTTGAGGCTGAGGTAGGTGCGAATGTTGTCGGCGAGAATTTCATCATCCTCGACTACCAGGATGCTGTGCTCCATGGTCCCCTCCCGCTGCGATATTGAATGTAAGGCTGACGCGGGTTCCTTCCTCTTCGCGGCTGCTCAGGCTGACCGAGCCGCCAAAACGTTCCATGATGCGTTTGACCAGGGCCAGGCCTATACCGAGCCCCCCCTGTTTGGTCGTGAAGAACGGTTTGAACACCATCCTTTCCTGCTGTTGGCTCATGCCCTTGCCCGTGTCGGTGAGCACGAATTCGGCACGCAGGCCACCCTGCACATTGACATGGGCATTCAACATACCGCCGCAGGGCATGGCCTCCAGAGCGTTGGAAAACAGGCTGTTGAGAATTTGCGTCAGCTGCAACGGCTGGCTGGCCACCCACTGCACGTCAGGCCCCTCGAAATGGAAGCGCACGCCGTTTCGTTCGATCTGCTGGGCGAAGGCCAGGTGGGTGTCTTCGATGGCGGCCACCAGGTCAACGGCTTCAGGTTCGTCGCTGGTCGGGCGCAACGACACCAGCAGGTCACGTACCCAGCGCGACATTCGGTCGACCTGGCTGATGATATCGGTGATGTTCTTCTGCGCGGCAACGTTGGCGGTTTCCTGGGCCAGCTCGGCGCTCGAGCGGATGTTGGCCAGCGGGTTGCGCAAGCTGTGGGCTACCGCAGACGACATCTCGCCCAGCGCCACGTAGGTTTCGCTGGCCACCAGCCGGTCCTGTTGCAGATGCAGCATCTGCGCCGCCCGGCGCACGATCCAGAACAGCCCGAAATAGATGAGCGCCCCGCCCACCAAGGTCGAAGCCCAGATCAGCACATAACCCCGCTGGATACGCCGCACCAGGTCCTGTGGCTCTTTGTAGATTTCCACCATGGCCAATACCTGCTCGCCCTGGCTGTCGAACAACGGAATGTAGTTTTCGATGAAAAGGTAGCGCGGTTCACGCTGAAACTTCTGTTCTTCGCGATCTTCCTCGGCCTTGTGGTAGCTGGCGGACACCGCCTTGCGCGACCGGAAGGCACGGTCGAGGTCGCCGTCGGCTTCTATCCGCTTGCCGATCAGCTCGACGTTGGTGGACCACACGATGGTGCGGTCGCGGGCGTAGACGTTGGCCAGCAAGGTATCTGGCAAGTGCTCGACATGGTCCAGGAACTCGACCCGGGTCGACTCGGCCAGTGCGGGAGTGAACTGCAAGTGCTGCAGGTCCAGACGCGGGTCAAGCAGCTCACCCATGGTGGTGCCTGGCGGCAACTGCGAATGGCGTACCTCGGCCTGGGCCATGGCCTGAATGAACTGCGCGGTAAGCATGGCATCGCGCTGCACGCTGTCGCGAACCACGAACCGCGTTGACACATAACCCAACCCGCCCGCCACGGCGGTGATGATCAACAGGCTGATGACCGAAAACCACCGCAGCAGGTTGAACTCACGCAATGGCACAGCCAGGCCGCTGGCGGTCGCACCGGGCTTGTCGCGAACTTCGTTTTCCAGCATCTGCATCGCGTGGTTCCCGCACAGGGCGTCCGTCCAGAAATGCCTCAAGGCCAACAGCCAATTGAAAGCACCCCGCCTGGGCAGCCTGATAGCTGCCTTGTGTTGCGTGTTGCGTGTTGCGCTCTGCACATCACGTAGCAAGAACTCAGCCAGCCAGTAACAAACCAATATAATTCAGTACGTTATAAAGCTTTTCTAAATACAGACTGAGGAAAAACCCCCACATTTGGGTAATTGCCACCAAATCCCTATAAAATCGTTAAGCATCAACAGCTTAAATACTTTAATTAATGTTTGTTATAAGCAGGATACCAACCGGAACGTCAAAGATACCCGCGTACCATGGCCCTCGCTGCTGCCGAGCCGAACCGAACCGCCGAAGCGCTCCATGATGCGTTTCACCAGCACCAGGCCCACTCCTAGCCCACCCTGTTTTGTGGTGAAAAACGGCCGGAAGGCCATGCGCTGCTGCTCTTCGCTCATGCCCTTGCCATTGTCGGACAGGCGCAGTGTCAGGCAGCGACGGTTCTGGCGCACCACCTCGATACGCAGACGCCCGCCCTGCTCCATCGACTCCAGGGCATTGGCAACCAGGCTGCTGAACACCTGCCGCAGTAACGCCGGGTGCCCCAATACCTGCACTGCCGGTAACGGTTGCAGGTCAAGGCTTACCCCACTGCGTGCCAACGGCACGGCATAGGTCTGCAAGCTTTCCTGCAACGCCTGTGGCAAGTCCACCGCCACGGCCTCGTCGTTCAGCGGGCGCAGTGACTGCAGCATCTGGCGGATCCACTGCGACATGCGATCGACCTGGCTGATGATATCGTTGACTTGACGTTGCGCCGGGCCGTCGTCGAACGCCTGGGCCAGTTCGGCACTCGAGCGGATACTCGCCAGCGGGTTGCGCAGGCTGTGGGCCACCGCCGACGACACCTCGCCCAGTGCAACGTAGGTCTCGTTGTTAATCAGCCGCTTCTGCTGCACCGCCAGCAACCGCGCGGCACGGTGCATGATGCCGTACAGGCCGATATAGACCAGCGCGGCCCCCACGGTGATAGCCAGCCAGATCAGGATCAGGCCATGCTCGATGCGCACGATCAGGTCATGGGGCTCTTTATAGATTTCGACCATTGCCGTGACGTTCTCGCCATCGGCATCGAACAGCGGAATGTAGTTTTCGATGAACAGCTGCTCGGGCGGCGTAACGAATTTCTGCTCGGCGCGGGCCTGTTCGAAGTTATGGTAGCTGGCCGAGACCCGCATCTTGTACTCGAAGGCCCGCTCCAGGTCGTCGTCGCCATTGATCAGCTTACCGACCAGCGCCGGGTTGCTGGACCAGATCACCGTACGGTCCGGCGCATAGATATTGGCCAGCAGCATGTCGGGCAGGTGGGCGATATGGTCGAGAAACTCACCGCGCGCCTTGCGTCGGGCATCCGGGTCGACATCTGGCAGGTTGCTGCGGTCGGTACGCGGGTCGATCAGCTCGCCCATGGTGCGCACGTTGGGGATCGACACGTGGCGTACTTCGGCGTCGGCGATGGAGGTGATGAATTGCGCGGTGAGCAAGGCATCGCGCTCCACGCTCTCATCGATGATGAAACGGCTGGAAATCAGCCCCAGCCCGGCAGCCACCGACAGGATGATGGCCAGGCTGACCCAGGCATACCAACGCAAAAGGTTGAATGGCTTGCGCGGGGCAGCCAACTCGTTACCGACAGGCACTTCGATGGTCTCGGAACGAGGGGCGATGTCCATGGCGGACTCCACATCTGGGCACCTTCAGAAGGTTATAGCCCAGAGTTGGGGAAACCATAGTATTAAATTGATGGCATCCGCCGAAGGGTAACGTTTTTTTCACTTCGTACAGCCGGTCACTGCAGAAACGGCAGCCGTACCCGACCCCCTCAGAGAGCGCCATCGTCTGCCAACCCCTGCAATTTGCGGTATTCGCGCAGCACAGCAGGTACATAACGGCGAGTTTCGGCATATGGCGGCACCGCTCCGCGCCGCAACACGGCATCCGGCCCCGCGTTGTAAGCCGCCACGGCCAAGGTGATGTCGTTATCAAACAGAGTCAGCATGCGCTTCAGGTAGCGTGCCCCACCCTGCACGTTGTCTTCCGGGTCCAGGCGGTCTTCCACGCCCATCTCGCGAGCGGTATCGGGCATCAGTTGCATCAACCCCACCGCACCCGCCGGCGAACGGGCCTTGGGGTTATAGCCGGACTCGGCCTTGATCAGCGCGTGCAACAACGCCGGGGGCACATTGTGGATGCGTGCCGCAGTGGCAACCACCTCGGCATAGGGGCGCCCAGTGATCATCTGCGCATTGGCCGGGCCAGCCTGGGCCAGCGGTTCGTTGATCACCTTTTCATAGTGGCGTCCGGGCCGATGAACGTTGGTCAGTACGTAGCCACCCTTGGCATCGATTGAGATGTACACATCAGCCTGGGCAGCCCCTGCCGCCAGCCAGATCAAACCGAGGATGAGTCCACGCATGTCGGTCGCCTCTTCGTCGTGGCCCCCGATGTGGGGGAAATGCCCCGGAAAACCCGAGGTCGATGACCACGACGCAAGCACTGTGCCGCTTCCTGTGCCGCATGGCGCAAGGCCCCGAGGCAGACGTGCATGGCTGTTGCATGGTGCCTGCCAACGCGTGTTCCCATGCAGTGGAGGGCTTCACCATGCAGCGCAGAACCAACCCGCAACGTGGCTTCACCCTGCTTGAACTCCTGGTGGTACTGGTGGTGCTCGGCCTGTTGGCCGGCATCGTCGCGCCCAAGTACTTCAGCCAGCTCGGCCGCTCCGAGGCCAAGGTGGCACGGGCGCAGATCGAGGGGCTGAGCAAGGCCCTGGACCTGTACCGCCTGGAAGTCGGCCACTACCCCAACAGTGAGCAAGGCTTGCAGGCCCTGGTGGTCGCCCCCAGTGGCGAGGCTCGCTGGACCGGCCCGTATCTGCAGAAGGCCGTGCCGCAAGACCCATGGGGCCGGCCATATATCTACCGGCAGCCCGGCGAGAACGGCGGTGAATACGACCTGCTGTCGATGGGCAAGGACGGCCAGCCCGGTGGTGACGGGGAAAACGCCGAAATTACCAGTTGGCAGTAAGGAGAGCGGCCATGCGCTACAGCCTCAAGGCCCTGGGCAGACAGGGTGTGGTGCAATTGCAGATCGACGCCGAGGACGCCGACCAGGCCCGCCGCCAGGCCGAGGACCAAGGCCTGCGTGTGCTCAGCCTGCGCAGCAACGGCGGCGCCTTGCGCGGCATGGCCTGGCGCCGCGAGGCGGCGTTCGACCTGGTGCTGTTCAGCCAGGAGCTGTCGACCCTGCTCAATGCCGGCCTGCCGCTGATCGACGCACTGGAAAGCTTGGCAGAAAAGGCCCCCGCTGCCGCCACGCGCAAGGTGCTGGCCGAACTGGTGCGTCAGCTGTACGAAGGGCGCTCGCTGTCCCAGGCCCTTGGTCAGCAATCCCGGGTATTTCCGCCGCTGTATGTGGCGCTGGTGCAGTCCAGCGAACGCACCGGTGCGCTGGGCGACGCCCTTGCCCGCTACATCAGCTATCGCCAGCGCCTGGACCTGGTGCGGCAGAAGCTGGTGGGCGCATCGGTGTACCCGTTGCTGCTGTTGCTGGTAGGTGGCGGCGTGGTGCTGTTCCTGCTCGGCTATGTGGTACCGCGTTTCAGCCAGGTGTTCGAAGGCATGGGCACCGAGTTGCCTTGGCTGTCACGGGTGTTGATGCAGATCGGTCTGTTTCTGCACGCGCAGCAACTGCCACTGGCGCTGGGCACTGCAGGTGGCGTCACGGCGCTGTGGCTGCTGCGCCGCCACCCTCGGGTACGACGCTGGGCATCTTGTCAGTTGCGCCGGCTGCCAGCGCTGCACCAACGTTTGATGATGTACGAGCTGGCGCGCTTCTATCGCTCGTTGGGCATCCTGCTGCAAGGCGGCATTCCCATCCTCACTGCCATGGGCATGGCGCGCGGCCTGCTCGGCAGTGCCGCCGGCCAGGGCCTGGTACTGGCCAGCCAGCGGGTAGGCGAAGGGCTGCCGCTGTCCGATGCGCTGGAGGCCGGGCACTTGGTTACGCCGGTGTCGCTGCGCCTGCTACGGGCCGGCGAGCAGTCCGGCAACCTGGGCGAGATGCTGGAGCGCTGTGCCGACTTCCACGACCAGGAAATCGGCCGCTGGGTGGAATGGTTCGTCAAACTGTTCGAACCGCTGCTGATGACGTTCATCGGCCTGCTCATCGGCCTGATCGTGATCCTGATGTACATGCCGATCTTCGAACTGGCCTCAAGCATTCACTGAGACACCAAGCCCAAGGGTTCGCAATGACGTGGTGCGTTCATGTTCACATCTTTACAATCGCCCACGTCGATGTGTGATCCACACATATCATTCAGCGTGATAATAACCTTCGCGCCGTTCGATTCGTGCCTCACGCGCAACACACTCACACTCCGCCCACTACTAATACATTGGCGGAGTTCTCCATGGAACAATCACTCAAACCCTTACGCTTCCCCCTCGCTGCCCTGGCAGTGGTGGTGATCAGCGCTTGCGGTCGAACCCCCGACGCCGTGCAGGCTCCCGCCGCGCCGAAGGTCAGTGTGGCCAAGGTGATCGAGCAACCGATCAACGAATGGGACGAGTTCACCGGCCGCCTGGAAGCCCCGGAAACCGTCGAAGTACGCCCACGGGTCTCCGGCCAGATCGATCAGGTGGCCTTCACCGAAGGCGCCCAGGTCAAGAAAGGCGACCTGCTGTTCCAGATCGACCCACGCCCGTTCCAGGCTGAAGTCCGCCGCCTTGAAGCCCAGCTGCAACAGGCCAAGGCCACTGCCATTCGCAGTGCCAACGAAGCCCGCCGTGGCGAACGCCTGCGTGACAGCAACGCCATCTCCGCCGAGCTGGCCGAATCGCGCAGCAGCGCTGCCGCCGAAGCCCGTGCCGGGGTCGATGCCATTCAGGCCCAGCTCGACCTGGCACGCCTTAACCTCAGCTTCACCCGTGTCACCGCGCCTATCAGCGGCCGTGTCAGCCGCGCCGAGTTCACCGCCGGCAACATCGTCAGCGCCGATGTCACCCCGCTGACCAGCGTCGTGTCCACCGACAAGGTCTACGCCTACTTCGACGCCGACGAGCGCGTGTACCTCAAGTACACCCAGCTGGCCCGCGAAGGCCAGCGTGGCCAGAGCACCCCGGTGTACCTGGGCCTGACCAACGAAAGCGGCAACCCGCACCTGGGCCAGATGAACTTCGTCGACAACCAGGTCAACCCGCGTACCGGCACCATCCGTGGCCGTGCGGTGTTCGACAACAGCGACGGCCAGTTCACGCCGGGCCTGTATGCGCGCCTGAAACTGGTGGGCAGTGCCCAGTACGACGCCGTGCTGATCAACGACGAAGCCGTGGGCACCGACCTTGGCAAGAAGTTCGTGCTGGTCATGGACAAGGACAACAAGGCTGCCTACCGCGCCGTGGAGCTGGGGCCGAAGCTGGAAGGCCTGCGCATCGTGCGCAGCGGCCTGGGCAAGGATGACCGCATCGTGGTCAAGGGCCTGCAACGCGTGCGCCCTGGTTCACCTGTCACGCCGGAAGAAACCCAGATGGCCAGCGAACAGACCCTCGCCGCCCTCGCCCAGCAGCGCCAGGCCCTGGAGGCCAGCAACCCGGCGCCGAAGGTGGCGGGCAATAACGTGAAAGTCGCCAGCGCCCAGGCGCCACGCGGTTAAGGGACCACACCGATGAACTTCTCGAAATTCTTCATTACCCGGCCAATCTTCGCCGCGGTGCTGTCGCTGGTGCTGCTGATCGCGGGCTCCATCTCGCTGTTCCAGCTGCCGATCAGCGAATACCCCGAAGTGGTGCCCCCCACCGTGGTGGTGCGCGCCAACTTCCCCGGTGCCAACCCCAAGGTCATCGGCGAAACCGTCGCCGCGCCGCTGGAGCAGGCCATTACCGGTGTGGAGAACATGCTGTACATGTCCTCCCAGTCCACCGCTGACGGCAAGCTGACGCTGACCATTACCTTCGCCCTGGGCACCGACCTGGACAACGCCCAGGTACAGGTGCAGAACCGCGTTACCCGCACCCAGCCCAAGCTGCCCGAGGAAGTGACCCGCATCGGTATCACCGTCGACAAGGCCTCGCCCGACCTGACCATGGTCGTGCACCTGACCTCGCCGGACAACCGCTACGACATGCTCTACCTGTCCAACTACGCCATCCTCAACATCAAGGACGAACTGGCGCGCCTGGGCGGCGTAGGCGACGTGCAACTGTTCGGCATGGGCGACTACTCGCTGCGCGTGTGGCTGGACCCGAACAAGACCGCTTCGCGCAACCTCACCGCCAGTGATGTGGTCGCTGCAATCCGCGAGCAGAACCGCCAGGTGGCAGCAGGCCAGCTGGGCGCACCGCCCGCCCCCGGCTCCACCAGTTTCCAGCTGTCGATCAACACCCAGGGCCGTCTGGTCAACGAGGAAGAGTTCGAAAACATCATCATCCGTGCCGGTGCCAATGGCGAAATCACCCGCCTGAAGGACATCGCCCGAGTCGAACTCGGCTCCAGCCAGTATGCCCTGCGTTCGCTGCTGAACAACCAGCCGGCCGTGGCCATCCCGATCTTCCAGCGCCCAGGCTCCAACGCTATCGAGATCTCCGACGAAGTGCGGGCGAAAATGGCCGAGCTGAAGAAGGACTTCCCGGAAGGGATGGACTACAGCATCGTCTATGACCCGACCATCTTCGTGCGCGGTTCCATCGAAGCGGTGGTACATACCCTGTTCGAAGCACTGGTGCTGGTGGTGCTGGTAGTGATCCTGTTCCTGCAAACCTGGCGTGCCTCGATCATCCCGCTGCTGGCTGTGCCGGTGTCGTTGATCGGTACCTTTGCAGTCATGCACCTGTTCGGCTTCTCGCTCAACGCCTTGTCGTTATTCGGCCTGGTGCTGGCCATCGGGATCGTGGTGGACGACGCCATCGTCGTGGTGGAAAACGTCGAACGTAATATCGGGCTGGGGCTGAAACCGCTGGAAGCCACGCAAAAGGCCATGAGCGAAGTGACCGGGCCGATCATCGCCACGGCGCTGGTGCTGTGCGCCGTGTTCGTGCCAGCGGCGTTCATTTCCGGCCTTACCGGGCAGTTCTACAAGCAGTTCGCCCTGACCATTGCCATTTCTACGGTGATTTCGGCCTTCAACTCGCTGACCCTGTCGCCGGCCCTGGCTGCCGTGCTGCTCAAGGACCACCACGCACCCAAGGACCGTTTCTCGCGCATCCTGGAAAAACTGCTGGGCAGCTGGCTGTTCGCGCCGTTCAACCGCTTCTTCGACCGCGCCTCGAACCGCTACGTCGGTGGCGTACGCCGGGTCATCCGCTCCAGCGGCATCGCGCTGTTCGTGTACGCCGGCCTGATGGGCCTGACCTACCTGGGCTTCTCCTCCACCCCGACCGGCTTCGTGCCGGCGCAGGACAAGCAGTACCTGGTGGCCTTCGCCCAACTGCCTGACGCCGCCAGCCTTGACCGCACCGAGGCGGTGATCAAGCGCATGAGCGAAATTGCCCTGAAACAACCCGGTGTTGCCGACTCGGTAGCCTTCCCGGGCCTGTCGATCAACGGTTTCACCAACAGCCCGAACAGCGGCATCGTGTTCACCCCGCTCAAGCCGTTCGATGAACGCAAGGACCCGAGCCAGTCGGCGGCAGCCATCGCGGCTGCACTGAATGCACAGTTTGCCGACATTCAGGATGCCTACATCGCCATCTTCCCACCGCCGCCGGTACAGGGCCTGGGTACCATTGGTGGCTTCCGCCTGCAAATCGAAGACCGTGGCAACCTGGGTTACGAAGCACTGTACAAGGAAACCCAGAACATCATCGCCAAAAGCCACAACGTGCCAGAGCTGGCAGGGCTGTTCACCAGCTACCAGGTCAACGTGCCGCAAGTCGATGCCGCCATCGACCGGGAAAAGGCCAAGACCCATGGCGTGGCGATCACCGACATCTTCGACACCCTGCAGGTTTACCTGGGTTCGCTGTACACCAACGACTTCAACCGCTTTGGCCGCACCTACCAGGTCAACGTCCAGGCCGAGCAGCAGTTCCGCCTCGATGCCGAGCAGATCGGCCAGTTGAAGGTGCGTAACAACCTGGGCGAGATGATCCCGCTGGCGACCTTCCTCAAGGTCAGCGACACCTCCGGGCCAGACCGGGTCATGCACTACAACGGCTTCATTACCGCAGAAATCAACGGTGCCGCCGCCCCGGGCTACAGCTCTGGCCAAGCCGAAGCTGCGATCGAGAAACTGCTGAAAGAGGAACTGCCCAACGGCATGACCTTCGAGTGGACCGACCTGACCTACCAGCAGATCCTCTCGGGCAATACCGCACTGCTGGTGTTCCCGCTGTGCGTACTGCTGGCGTTCCTGGTACTGGCTGCCCAGTACGAAAGCTGGAGCCTGCCACTGGCGGTGATCCTGATCGTGCCGATGACCCTGCTGTCGGCCATTACCGGTGTGATCGTGTCGGGTGGCGACAACAACATCTTCACCCAGATCGGTTTGATCGTACTGGTGGGCCTGGCGTGCAAGAACGCGATCCTGATCGTCGAGTTCGCCAAGGATGAACAGGCCAAAGGCCTCGACCCGCTGGCTGCGGTGCTGGAAGCCTGCCGCCTGCGTCTGCGGCCGATCCTGATGACCTCGATCGCCTTCATCATGGGTGTGGTGCCACTGGTGTTCAGCTCCGGTGCAGGTTCCGAAATGCGCCATGCCATGGGTGTGGCAGTGTTCTCGGGGATGATCGGCGTGACCGTGTTCGGCCTGTTCCTGACCCCGGTGTTCTTCTTCCTGATTCGCCGTTTCGTCGAGCGTCGCCAGGCCCGCAAGGCCGAACACGTTCAAGTGCTGGAGAACCATGCATGAACCTGCTCAAACCCCTGACCCCAAGCCTGCTGGCACTGGCCCTTGCGGCCTGTGCGGTAGGCCCGGACTACCAGGCCCCGGCCACCGAACCTGCGCAACTGAACAGCGACGCGCAGGCCAAGGCCTACGACCGTAGCCGCTTCGAAAGCCTGTGGTGGAAGCAGTTCGATGACCCGGTGCTGAACCAGTTGGTGCAGGCCTCGCTTGACGGCAACCGTGATTTGCGCGTGGCCTTCGCCCGTTTGAAATCGGCGCGGTCGATCCGTGAAGACGCCGAGAACGACCAGTTCCCGGTGGTCACCAGCCGCGCCAGCAGCGACATTGGCAAGGGCCAGATCCCCGGCCAGACCACGCAGCGGGTGAACAGCGAGCGCTATGACCTGGGCCTGGACATGGCCTGGGAGCTTGACCTGTTCGGCCGCATCCAGCGCCAGATCGAGGCCAGCGAAGCCCAGGAAGCGGCGGCCGCCGCCGACCTGCAGCAGTTGCAGGTGAGCCTGATCGCCGAGCTGGTCGATGCCTACGGGCAGCTACGCGGTGCCCAGTTGCGCGAGAAGATCGCCCTGGCCAACCTCAAGACCCAGCAAGAATCGCGGACCATTACCGAAACCCTGCGCGATGCCGGTGTGGGCAACGACCTGGACGTGGTGCGTGCCGATGCACGCCTGGCCGGGGTCGAGGCCACTGTGCCGCAACTGCAGGCTGAACAGGCTCGGGCGCGTCATCGCATTGCCACCCTGCTCGGCCAGCGCCCAGAGGCACTCAGCGTAGACCTGTCGCCCAAGGCCCTGCCGGCCATCGCCAAGGCGTTGCCGGTAGGCGATCCGGGCGAACTGCTGCGCCGCCGCCCGGATATCCGCAGCGCCGAACGCCAACTGGCGGCCGCCACCGCCAACGTAGGCGTAGCCACGGCAGACCTGTTCCCCCGCGTCAGCCTCAGCGGCTTCCTGGGCTTTACCGCCGCGCGTGGCTCGCAGATAGGCTCCTCGGCCGCCAATGCCTGGGCACTGGGCCCAAGCATTACCTGGGCGGCCTTCGACCTGGGCAGCGTGCGGGCCCGCCTGCGCGGCGCCAAGGCCGATGCCGAAGGGGCGCTGGCCAATTACGAGCAGCAGGTATTGCTGGCTCTGGAAGAGTCGGCCAATGCCTTCAGCGATTACGACAAGACCCAGCAACGGCTGCTGTCGTTGATGCGCCAGAGCGACGCCAGCCGCAAGGCGGCAGAGCTGGCCTCGATCCGCTATCGCGAGGGTACGGTCGACTACCTGGTGCTGCTGGATGCCGAGCGTGAGCGGTTGAGCGCAGAAGATGCGCAGGCTCAGGGCGAAGTCGAGCTGTACCGCGGCATTGTCTCGATCTACAAGGCCCTGGGCGGCGGCTGGCAACCGGAGACTGTGGCCAGCGCACACTGATACCCCCCCGTTTCAACGACTCCTTTGGTTGGTTCCTCCCCCAACCGTTTGCCCCGCTGGCCCTGGTCTGCGGGGCTTTTTTATCGTGGATAAGCATTGGCGACGTTTTGCCGCCAAACTACAAGGGCTCGGTTGCATTTACCCCCCACCTGGCCCAAGCTCTGCCCTTCCCCCGCCACGGATCGTCCGATGCCCAGACGCAACCGCTACCTGATCGCCTTGCTGTTGTTGATCCTGGTATCGGCCCTGTTCGGCTACCTGTGGCGCGACACCCCGCCAGCCGCACCGACCCTGCCGGCACACAGCTACGCCAAGGCCCTGCGCCAGGCCCACGAAGGCCAGCCCGGTGCGGCACGGGTGCTGTATCAGCAATTGCAACGTAACGACTTGCCCGCCATCCGGCGTGCGGCCCTGTACGCCGAGTTGCCCAACTACCCCTCGCCACTGGCATTGAAGCTCGCCCGCCAGGACCTGGAGCATGCCGACCCACTGGTGCGCCGAGCGGCCATTGCCGGTATCCGCCGCCTGTTACCGGCGGCGCAGCGTAGCCTGGTGCTCGGCCCGCTGCTGGACGACGACGAGCAAAGCGTGCGTTTTGCCGCCGTGGATGCCCTGCTGGGCCTCGACCCCGACGCCATCGGCCTGTATTTCGGCCCGCTGCAAGCAGCCCTCGAGCAATACCAGCAAGCGCTGGAGCAACAGCCCGAGGATGCCGATGCCCAAGTGCACCTGGCACGCCTTTATCTGCATGAAAACGACTACACCCAGGCCGCCACAGCCCTGCAACGAGCGCTGGCGGTCGCCCCCGGCAACCTTGACGCCCTGGCTACTCAGGTACGCCTGCTCGAGCGCCAGGGGCATCACGATGCCTCGCGCCAGGTGCTGGGCCAAGCCTTGGCGCTAAGCCCCGACTCGTCCTTTCTGCAGTACGAGCTAGGGCTTTGGCTGAACCGCCACGAACAGCGCGAATATGCCTTGCTGGCCCTGTCCCGCGCCGTCGAGCTGGAGCCGGACAACGCCGACTACCGCTATACCCTGGCAGTTACGCTGCACGAGCTGGGCCAACTCGACGCTGCACAGAAGCAACTGGAAACCGTGCTCAATCGCCAGCCTGCCAACCGCCGGGCGCGGGTGCTGCTGATTCAGTACTGGAAAGAGTCCGGCCAGCTGCAGAACGTCCAGGTGCTGCTGGCCGAGCTGGAGCGGCAAAACCCTGACGACCCCGTGCTGCAACAGGGTTTGTAGGTAACGACTGACTTTTGTTGAACCCTGAGTCTGTGCCCAGGGTCCAGTGGATATCAGGTCACCCTACAGGAGAGTCGTGTTGGCCAATTCATTGGCGCTGGACGAACGTGCCTTGATCCTGGCACCCCCGACGCTGGCGGCGGATACCTCGCGTCTACTCGCCTCCGCCGGCATCGATAGCCTGTGCGCGGTCGACCTGGCCAACCTGCAGGCGCGCCTGGCCGAAGGTGCAGGGTTGGCGATCATCGCCGAACAAGCGTTCAGCCAAGGCCCAAGCGCATCGCTGCAGGCGTTCATCGATCAGCAACCGAGCTGGTCAGATTTGCCTATCGTACTGGTCACCGAGGGCGCCTGGTCGGCCAGTGGCGTTAGCAACCATCCAGTGGGCAACCTGGTATTGCTGGTCGCCCCCTTTGAAAATGCCCAGCTGTTGCACATGACCCAGTCCGCCCTGCGCAATCGGCGCAGGCAGTACCTCACACGCGACCAGTTGCACGGCCTGCAGCAACGCCTGGAAACCCGACGTTCGCCGCCAGACAACGAACCCGAACACGACGAGTTCGCCCGCTACCAGGCACGCAAGATGGAAGCCATTGGCCAACTGGCCGGCGGCGTTGCCCACGACTTCAACAACCTGCTCACCAGCATCGGCGGCAGCTTTGAACTGATCGACCGACGCCTGCGACAGGGCCGTAGCGACGGTCTGGACGGGCTGCTGCGCATGGGCCGCGAGGCCGTATCACGGGCCGCCCGCCTGACCCACCGCCTGCTGGCTTTCTCGTCGCGGCAATCGCTGCACAGCCAACGCATAGACCTGCATACCCTGCTACAGACCAAACGCCTGAAAGCCTGCCTTAACCCGGCGGTATCCCTTCAGGTACACATGGCCAAAGGCCTCTGGGCCGTGGAGGCTGATGACGAGCAGCTGCACGAAGCCCTGGACAACCTGACGGCCAATGCCTGCGAGGCCATGCCCAGCGGCGGCCTTTTGCGCATCGAAGCAAGCAACCTGCACGTGACCTCTGGCCAGTTCGCCAGCGGCGCCCTGGCCAATGGCGATTACGTGCGGCTGCGTATCATCGACGACGGCCAAGGCATGGCGCAAAGCACACTGGAACATGCATTCGAGCCATTTTTCAGCACCAAGGCGATAGGCCAAGGCATCGGTCTTGGCCTATCGATGGTGTACGGTTTCTGCAAACAGTCTCATGGGCATGTGACCCTGCACAGCCAGACCGGCCAGGGTACCCGGGTAGACCTTTACCTGCCGCGTCATACCGGCCCGGCGAGGCAATCGGGCCAGCCGGTGCAACCTGCGTACCCTGACGGCGGCCGACATGTACTGGTCGTCGAGGACGACCCGCATGTGCGCCAGTTGCTGTGCCAAGCGCTGCGCGATGACGGCTTCACCTGCCACAGCGCCGCCAACGGCAACGAGGGGCTGAAGATGCTGCGCTCGGCGCAAACGGTAAATTTACTGATCAGCGATGTCGGCTTACCCGGTATGAACGGCCGGCAACTGGCCGAGATAGCCCGCACACTGCGCCCCCAGCTGCCGGTGCTGTTCATCACTGGGTACGCGGAAACGGCCATGGCCCGAGCCGGCTTTCTGGGGGCAGGCATGCACTTGATCTGCAAGCCGTTCGAGCTGAAGCAGCTGCAAGCACAAGTGACGCAGATTCTTGGCAAGCCGTGATGCCCACTATGCATCAAGCATGCGCAGTGCGTTGTCAGCAAGCTCTGCCAGCAGGAACGGCTTGTTCATCAATGCGGTGCCTGGTTGATCAAGCAATTGCGCTTCGATGGGCTGGTCCGCATAACCGGTGATGAACAGGATTTTCTGTTGCGCAATCTGCATGCGCATGGCCCTGGCCACTTGCCGGCCACTGAAGCCACCTGGCAAGCCGATGTCGGTGATCACCAGGTCGAAGGGGCCATCATGGCGGAAGCGCGCCAGGGCAGTATTCGCATCGCCTGCTACCGTCACGTTGAAACCACGCTCGGCCAGGTATTCATGCATGACCACGCGCAAATTCACTTCGTCATCCACCAGCAGCAGACGTTCGCCCCGGGCCATACGCTGCGACGGCGGCACAGGCTTGGGCTCTTCCGGGACCGGGTCATGACACCTTGGAAAAAGCATGGAAACTTTGGTGCCCTGCTCCGGGGCAGACTCGATCCAGACATACCCTCCCGATCGGCTGACGAAACCATACACGGTCGATAACCCTAATCCGGCTCCCCGACCGATGGGTTTGGTGGTGAAGAACGGTTCAAAGGCCCTGGCGATGTCCGCTACCGACATTCCAAGGCCGTCATCCTCGACATCCAACGCTACATAATCGCCAGGTGGCAGGCCACATGCATCCGTGAATGGGGCGGTCAACCGCTTGTTGACAGTACGCAGCGTAACATTGCCCTGCGTCAGGCATGCTTCCCGGGCGTTGGTACAAAGGTTGATCAAGGCACCTTCAAGCTCACTAACGTCCAGGTCTACCGCCCATGCCACTACATCCAGCTGCCAGTGCAAGCCGACCTCCGCGCCCAACGTCTTCAGCAGTAATGGCTCACAAAGGCGCAGTTGCCGATTCAAGTCCAGCGGCCGCTTGGCCAAGGGTTGTTGGCTAGACAACGCCAGCAAGCGGCGGGTCAGTTCCATGGCGCGCTGCACCGACTCGCGGGCTACTTCCACGTAGGCCTCCACCCGCTCCAGGCGCCCCTCCTGCAGGCGCCGTTGCAACAACTCAAGACTGCCGCCAACACCGGACAGCAGGTTATTCATTTCGTGGCCCACGCCCCCCGCCAATTGGCCGACCACCTGCATACGCTCGCTGTTGCGAATCAGCGCCTTGGACTGCCGTACAGCCTCTTCACGGTCTGCGGTGATGTCCCGGCCAACCGCCGTCAGCAGCCTGCCATCAAACCGCGCGCTCCAGCGAAACCAGTGGTAATGACCATCACGGTGCCGCAGGCGGGTCTCGATCTGTTCCGGGTTGATGCCTTGCAGCAGCCCCGACACTGCCAGCTGCACGTCGGTGCGATCTGCCGGGTGTACCAGTTCAAGCACCGGCATATCCTGCACCTGCTCTTGGGTCCAGCCCAGAATACGGTACCAGGCCGGGTTCACGGCACGCAGTTTCAGTTCCGCAGTCACCGTCATCATCGCGTCGCGCGACAGTTGCCAGAACTGTTCGCGCTCAGCAACATAGCGTTCGGCCTGCTGCTCGAACCCCAGCGCCTGCGCGCGCCAATGGCGGTGCGCCTCGACACTGGCCGTGGTTTCAATCACCGTATGCAGAAAACCCGCCACATTGCCCAGCTCATCATGCAACGGTGCAAAACCGAACGCGCACCATATCGGCTCCTCGTCCGCGACGCCGGGAATACTCAGGGGGGGATCCTCGACAAAACTCGAGCGCCCCTCCAGCGCCTGGAACACCTGGGGTCCCACTGCCGGCCAGACATCGTGCCACAGCCTGTCGAACGCTGTACCCAAGGCGTCCGGCACGGCCCGCAGCGCCCTGTAGCCTTCGTTGTGCAGCACACAAAGGTCAGCCCCCCAGACCACCGCACAAGGGAACGGTGACAAATGCATCATGTCGACGGCAATACGCAACGAAGCCGGCCAGCGCGGCAATGGCCCGAGCGAAGTACGCCCCCAGTCGAAACGTGCAATCCGCTGCGCCATCAAATCGACCGGTTGGGAAACAGGCGGCTGCGGCATGGCCGGCTGCGAAGGCCCGCGTGGCGTACTGTTTGCGACCAATATCGTGACTCCAGCAATGCTCCGGGTTGGCCACGGTGCTGCCTGAACAGACAGGCTCACCCATGGAATCTGTTCACGTTAGCACAGCACGCACCACTTACCATGGCGCACTTGCAGGGGGCAGCTATGCTGATTAGGTTTTCCCTTGGGCCAGGGAGCATCGGCTATCCAGGCTGCAGAAAGGAGCACGGTCATGAGCAAGAAAATGCTGGTGGTGCTGACCAACACAGCCAAATACCCAACCCTCAAGCGGGCGACCGGGTTGTGGCTGGGTGAGGCCGTGCACTTTGTCGAGAAGGTCGATGCGGCCGGCTATACGGTGGACTATGTCAGCCCACAGGGCGGTTACGTGCCCATCGACCCGCACAGCCTGCAGATGGCGCCAGACTTGGACTGGCAATGGTATGACGACAAACGCTTCATGACACGCTTGGGCACCACCTTGAGCCCCGGGCAGGTGAAGGCCGACGATTACAGCGTCATCTATTACACCGGTGGGCATGGAGTGATGTACGACTTTCCCGACAATCAGCCGCTGCAAGAGTTGGCGCGCAAACTCTACGAAAATGGAGGCATCATCGCGGCGGTCTGCCATGGTGTAGTTGGCCTGCTGAATATCAAACTGAGCGACAACAGCCTATTGCTGAAACACCGTCAGGTCACCGGCTTTTCCAACACCGAAGAAAAGCTGGCCGAACTGGATAAGGTGGTTCCCTTTCTGACCGAAAACGAGATGGTTGGCCGCGGCGGCGTTTACAGCAAGCATGATGATCCGTGGATGCCACACGTGGTCGAAGATGGTCGATTGATCACTGGGCAGAACCCGGCCTCGACCGCCTTGCTCGCCGAACACGTGCTGGCGCAACTCAAGCCGGCCAAAGCCTGACATCAACCTTGTAGTTTTCCTCTGCCGCACACTGCAAAAGGACTACAGCCGATCGGTCATTGAGTGCATAGGCTCAGGGTTCAGTTGTTCACCACGAACAGCCTCGGCCCGGAGAGCGATTGCCCTATGTTGAAAATCCTGAACGCAGGATACCGCCTGCGAGAGCTGCTACTGCTCTCCACGGTGGGCCTCGTGCCTGTGATCTCCGGTTTGCTGGTAATGGTTGTTCAACTGGAAATGAAACTTGCGGAAAATGCCGCCATCTCCGTTCAGGAGGCAGTGTTCAGCATTGACCAGGCGCTGAACCGGATGCATGAAGCTGCCCAGCGTGCCTTGCCGCTCGCAGGCAAGCCTTGCGACAGGGTCAGGAGCGCATTACAGGAGCAAGTTGTGAGCCGCTCCATGATCAGATCGCTGACCTTGGTAGAAGGTAATGAAGCCTCCTGCAGCAGTACTTCAGATTCTCTGGAATACCTATCGTCCTTTGCCGGATCCGGCCAGCAGGTCGAGTTGTCCTATGGGCAACCCGACAAGCGCCGCAAGCTGCTGGTCAACTATTACTTGCAGGGGAGTCATGGCGGGGTGATCGTGACCGCCTATGCCATTTCGCTACGCAACGAACTGGACGCTTTTCAGGATGGGCTGACACTGCTGCTGGAGTTCGACGACCGCTACATCTGGAGCAAAGGCGATAGTCGAGACCCACAGCGCCCTTCGCAGTCCGAGTTTTTTGCGAGCGCGCTGTCGAGCAAGTATGGGTATAGGGTCAAAGGCGGTTACGCCGAAGGCTTCACCGCCCAGGAAATACAGCAGTCAATGGTGCAGATCTTTCCCTCACTGATGCTGGTAGGGATCGTGACCGGCTCGATCGTGTATCTGGGCCTGTACAGGGCGAGCGCCCACAGGCGTGAGGCGACCACCAAGCATGCATGATGGCGGCGCCCCTCAGGTCGGATCAGTCAGTGCTCAGCACACCACGGCGCACCTGGTCCCGCTCGATGGATTCGAACAGCGCCTTGAAGTTGCCTTCACCAAAGCCATCATCACCCTTGCGCTGGATGAACTCGAAGAACACCGGACCAAGCAGGGTTTCCGAGAAGATCTGCAGCAGCAGGCGCTTGTCTTCAGGTTGCGAGGCGCCATCGAGCAGGATGCCTCGCGCTTGCAGCTGATCCACCGGCTCGCCGTGGCCAGGCAGGCGCTCTTCGAGCATTTCGTAATAGGTCTGCGGTGGCGCCGTCATGAAGCGCATGCCAAAGCCCTTCAGCGCGTCCCAGGTCTTGAGCAAGTCGTCGGTGAGGAAGGCTACGTGCTGGATGCCTTCACCGTTGAACTGCATCAGGAACTCTTCGATCTGCCCGGCACCCTTGGACGACTCTTCGTTGAGCGGGATGCGGATCATGCCATCGGGCGCAGTCATGGCCTTGGAGGTCAGGCCGGTGTACTCACCCTTGATATCGAAATAGCGGATCTCACGGAAGTTGAACAGTTTCTCGTAGAAGCCGGCCCAGTAAGCCATGCGCCCGCGGTAAACGTTATGGGTGAGGTGGTCGATGATTTTCAGGCCGGCACCTACCGGGTTGCGATCCACGCCTTCGATAAAGTTGAAGTCGATGTCGTAGATCGAACTGCCTTCGTCGAAGCGGTCGATCAGGTACAACGGCGCACCGCCAATGCCTTTGATTGCCGGCAGGCGCAACTCCATCGGGCCGGTTTCGATTTCTACCGGCTGGGCACCCAGCTCCAGAGCGCGGGCATAGGCTTCATGGGCATTGCGCACGCGGAACGCCATGCCGCACACAGAAGGGCCGTGTTCCGCCGCGAAGTACGAGGCGATGCTCTTGGGTTCGTTGTTCAGGATCAGGTTGATGCCACCCTGGCGATACAGGTGCACATCCTTGGAGCGGTGGGTAGCCACCTTGGTGAAACCGAGTATCTGGAAGACCGGCTCGAGTACGCCAGGCGTAGGCGAAGCCAGCTCAATGAACTCGAAGCCCATCAGGCCCATTGGATTGTCGAAGATATCAGCCATGTTCGTGTCCTCATCTGCAGCGAAAAATTATTGATTGCGTGGGATGTGGAACAGAAACGGCGGTGAGCACGGGATGCCCCGCACGCTGCGGGCGAGGAAGTCACCTATGATCAGCTTGAACCCATGGTATGTCATATGGACCCATTCTCAGCGGGCTTGATCCTTCGGAGCTGAAGGACCTTATTGTTGTATTCGTAAACGGATTCTACATTGCGTAAAATGGTTTGTCGCGTTTTAGTTGGTCCTGAGCGCCGACAAACGGCTATTCTCTCGTTATCTCTCATCGTAGCCAGGTCAGCATGCCCCTTACCGTAAAACGCCGCGCCGCATTCAGCTGGCGTACCCTGTTGCCCTGGGGCGTCGGTGTGCTGCCAGTGGTGTGCGGCCTGGCCATCATGAACTGGCAGGTCGAGCGCGAGATGCAGGCCAGCAGCCAGGCCACCACCCGCCAGACGGTGGAGCACGTCGAGCGCATCCTCGACAACTTGTCCAGTGCTGCCAATGCATTGCTGCCCCTGGCTGGCAGCCCCTGCGATCAGACCCAGCTTACGCTGCGTGCCCAGGTGACCCGCAACGCCTTCGTGCGCTCGACCAACCTGTTCAGGCACAACAACCTGTATTGCACCTCGCTGTTCGGCGAGTTCGACGAACCGGTCAACGCCACCGACTATACCGACGGCAAACTGTGGCTGATGGACGGCAACTCGGTCACCCCGGGGCACGCGCTGCTGGTGTACCGTGCCAGCGAGGGCGACAAAGGGGCAATCACCACGGTGGATGGCGACCACCTGCTAACGGCACTGCGCCTGATCGGCCCTGACGAAGACTTGCAAATCCGCGTGGGCGATGCCTGGATGGGCAAGGACGGTGTCGTGCACAAAGGCGTACCACCTGCCGCCGCCAGCGCCAACGTACTGCTGGGTTCGACCCGTTACCCGTTCAGCGTGCAGGGCGGCTACAGCACCGGCAAACAGGGCCAGCTGTTACGCAGCCACTACCCTGCCCTTATCAGCTTGCTGCTGGTGCTGGGTGCCGTGGCGGCGCTGGTATGCCGCTGGCAGATTCGCCGGGCCACCTCACCCCGCGCCGAGCTGGACCGCGCGCTGCAGGCCGACGAATTTCTGCCGTATTTCCAGCCTGTGGTGCGCAAAGGCGACTACCGCTGGGCCGGCGCCGAAGTGCTGATGCGCTGGAACCACCCGCGCGAGGGCCTGGTAAGGCCCGACCTGTTCATCCCTTATGCCGAGCACAGCGGGCAGATCGTCGCCATGACCCGGGCGCTGATGATGCATACCGCGCAAAGCCTGGCACCCTATGCCGGGCTGCTGGAGGACGGGTTCCATATCGGTGTCAACATCACCGCCGATCATTGCCGCGACCTCAGCCTGCTGGACGACTGCCGCACCTTCCTGCAACACTTTCCGCCGGGCCGGGTGGTGCTGACCCTGGAACTGACCGAGCGCAAACTCATCGAGCCTACCCCGGTGACCCTGGAACTGTTCGAAAAGCTCCACGCCATGGGCGTGATGATTGCGCTCGACGACTTCGGCACCGGCCAGTCGAGCCTCAACTACCTGCGCCAGTTCCAGGTCGACTACCTGAAGATCGACCAGAGCTTTGTCGCCATGATCGGCGGCGATGCGCTGTCCGTGCACATTCTGGAAAGCATCATCGACCTGTCGGCCAAGCTGGGCCTGGGTATCGTGGCCGAAGGTGTGGAAACGAACACCCAGCGCGACTACCTGGCCTGCCATGGGGTGGACTTCCAGCAGGGCTACCTGTTTGCCAGGCCCATGCCGGCCGCCCAGTTCCTGGAGGCACTGGCCACACGCCCGGGCGCTGCGCAGTTGCCGCAACGCGCGGCCCCTGAGATCATGCGCGGCTGATCCACCCGCTCAACTCCCCTATTCGAGGCACTCGTGTCAAAAGGCATCGTTTCATCGGTCATGGCGTCCTGTCTGTTCGCTGTGATGTACTTCTATACCTCGCTGCTCACGCCACTGGATGGCGAAGAGATCTTTGGCTGGCGCACCCTGCTGACGCTGCCCTGCCTCACCTTGTTCATGCTGGTCTCGAAAGACTGGAAACGGGTGGGCGAGCTGCTGGCCCGGGTAAAGCGCACGCCTGTGCTGTTGCTGGGCATGGTCGGCACGTCGTGGCTGATGGGCGTACAGTTGTGGCTGTTCCTCTGGGCACCCTTGCATGGGCGCAGCCTGGAAGTGTCGATGGGCTATTTCCTGCTGCCACTGGCCATGGTTCTTACCGGGCGGCTGGTGTACGGCGAGCGCCTGTCACGCCTGCAAAAGGTGGCCGTGGCTTGTGCCGCACTGGGCGTGGGCCACGAGCTGTACCAAAACGGCAGTTTTGCCTGGGAAACCCTGTTGGTGACGATCGGCTACCCGATCTATTTCGTGCTGCGCCGACGCTGCCGCACCGACCACCTGGGCGGCCTGTGGTGCGACATGTGCCTGCTGCTACCGTGGGCGTTGTACTTCGTTATCCAGGGCCCGCTTTCCAGCGCTGACCTGCAAACCCACCCTGGGCTGTATGCGTTGATCCCGATCCTTGGGGCGATCAGCGCCTCGGCCCTGATCGCCTACGTGCTGGCCAGCCGCATGCTGCCATTCAGCCTGTTCGGCCTGCTCAGCTACGTCGAGCCCGTACTGCTGGTGGGCGTGGCATTGCTGCTGGGCGAAACCATCGGCCCGGATCAGTGGCTGACCTACCTGCCGATCTGGGCCGCAGTGCTGGTGCTGGTGCTCGAGGGTTTCAAGCACCTGCTGCGTCAACGTCGCCGTTCGGTGTAAGCCGAACCTGGCGCACCCGCCGCTCTTCCACCGCCTCCACGGTCAGCGTCCAGCCATTCCAGGCCAGGCGGTCACCCACCATCGGCAGGCGGTCGAGCAGGCTCATCACCAAGCCCGCGAGGGTCTGGTAATCCTCGGTAGCACGGGCACTGAAGCCGGTACGCGCCTGGACCTGGCTCAGGTTCAGTGCACCACTGACCACGAAGCCCTCGCCCTCCTGGACGATGCCGGGGCCTTCAACCTCGCTGGCATCCGGCAGTTCACCGGCAATCGACTCAAGGATGTCGGTCATGGTCAGCAGGCCGGTGAAGTCACCGAACTCGTTGACCACGAAGGCGATGTGAGTCGACTGGCCTCGCATCTGCTCCAGGGCGTTGAGAATGCTGAAGCTCTCCAGCAGGTTCAGCGGCACACGCGCCATGCCTTCCAGGTCCGGCTGGCTGCCCGACAGCAGCTCCTTGAGCAGTTCCTTCTTGTGCACGAAGCCCAGAGGATCGTCGACACGGCCATTGCGGATCAGCGGCAGGCGCGAGTACGGCGAGTTGGCCAGGGCCTGGGTAATGGCGTCGGCCGGTTGCGCCAGGTCGATCATGTCGACCTCGGTGCGGGCGGTCATCACCGTACGGATAGGCCGCTCGGCCAGGTTCAGCACGCCACTGATCATCACCCGCTCACGCCGGTCGAACAGCACCTGCTCCTCACCACCCTCGACCAGGTCGGCGATTTCCTCACCCACTTCGTCCGCCTCGACACGGCGGCCACCCAGCAGGCGCAGCACGGCATGGGCAGTGCGTTCACGCAACGGCCGGTGCTGCTGCAAGCTGCGCTTGCGGCGGGCACGGGCCAGCTGGTTGAACAGCTCGATAAGGATCGAGAAGCCGATGGCCGCGTACAGGTAGCCTTTCGGGATATGGAAGCCCAAGCCTTCGGCGGTCAGGCTGAAACCGATCATCATCAGGAAGCCCAGGCACAGCATGATTACCGTGGGGTGGGCGTTGACGAAGCGGGTCAGCGGTTTGCTGGCAACGATCATGATACCGATCGAGAAGATCACCGCGATCATCATTACCGACAGATGTTCGACCATGCCCACCGCGGTAATGACCGCGTCCAGCGAGAACACCGCGTCAAGCACCACGATCTGCGCAACGATCGGCCAGAACGCCGCATGACGTACCGCCCCACTGGCCTGGGTTACATGGCCCTCAAGGCGTTCATGCAGTTCCATGGTGGCCTTGAACAGCAGGAACACACCACCAAACAGCATGATCAGGTCACGGCCGGAGAAGCTCTTTTCGAACACTTCGAACAGTGGCGCGGTGAGGGTGACCATCCACGAGATACTCGCCAACAAGCCCAGTCGCATGATCAAGGCCAGGCTCAGGCCAATCACCCGCGCACGGTCACGCTGATGCGGCGGCAGCTTGTCTGCCAGGATGGCGATGAACACCAGGTTGTCGATACCCAGCACCAGCTCAAGGACGATAAGCGTCAACAGGCCTAGCCAGGCCGTGGGATCGGCTAGCCATTCCATTAGCGGGTACTCACCGGGGAAGCGTCACGAGGACGGGGGAAGGATGGCCAGAACGGCCGAAAACTGGGGGGCTCCGCGAAGGTGCTCATATAGACCTTGTTAAAAAATTGGGAAAATGATCGTACAAGCAGCGCTGGTTTCTGTGATAGCGCAAAACTATTACAAAACCTGTATCAGTTGTGAGGCGGTATTTGGGGGTACTTTTCTTCAATACCCTCGACAGCCAACGGCTGAAAATCACGGTTCCTTCCAGCCACCGGATCTTTCTCATGAGCCTGTCCCTGTCCATGGCCGCCTTCGCACTGGCGGCGTCGATTTCCCCCGGCCCGGTCAACATCGTTGCCCTGAGCAGCGGCGCCAACCATGGCTTACGCGCCAGCCTGGCGCATGTGGCCGGCGCCACGCTGGGCTTCTGCCTGTTGCTGGTGCTGGTCGGGCTGGGCCTGCATCAACTCCTGCTACGCTGGTCGCTACTGGGCATGCTGCTGCACTGGGGCGGGGTCGCGTTTCTGCTGTACATGGCGTGGAAGCTGGCCAGCGACAACGGCCGGCTGACCAATACACACTCGACAACAGCGCCTTCAGCCTGGCACGGCGTGGCGATGCAATGGTTGAATCCCAAGGCTTGGCTGGCAGCAGTGGCCGGGGTCGGCGCTTACACGGGGGGTGAGCAGCACCTGCTGTGGCTCTTTGCCTGGATATATGGCCCGATCTGTTTTGTTTCGGTCGCGTGTTGGGCATGGGCCGGGAGCATGATTCGCCAGTATCTGGGCAACCCACGGCACGTGCGCTTGCTCAATCGAGGGTTGGCGGTATTGCTGGTGGGCAGTGCGGTCTACCTGGTTATCTGACGCCAGCGGCATCGCGGTAATGCCCCGGTGTCGCCGCCAGGTGCTGCTTGAATGCCCGCTGCAGGTGCGCCTGGTCGGCAAACCCGGCCTCCTGCGCAACCTCGGCAATCGCGCGGCCTTGGCGCAGCTGCGCCCTGGCCAGCTGTACGCGCTGATCGAGCAGGTAGCCATGCGGCGTCAGCCCGAAGCGTTGGCCAAATGCACGAATCAGGTAGGAACGTGACAGGCCGCAGGCGGTGCAGATGTCTTCCAGGCTCAGCGGATCGCTACGATGGGCACGTATGAAGGCTGCCGCCGCGTCCAGCCGTGGGTTACCTGCTTCACCCGTGCCAGTTTCACCCGAGAGAAAGCCCGGCAATGCACTAAACAGGGTCGCCAGGCGCGCCTCCCTGTCAGGCACGCTGGCGTCGAACAGGTCGGCAAAGGCCTGCATCAAACGTTGGTACAACGCAGGCGAGCTACTCCAGGTTTGCGTCGGCAAGGTGAAACCCAACGCCTGTAGCCAGGGCAAGTCGACGAACAGCATCAGGTAGGACCAAGGCTCGCGATCGATGGGGTTGCAGGTATGCACCACGCCCGGGTTCATCAGCACCGTGGTGCCGGCCCCCACCTCAATGCGCAGGCCCCCGTTCAGGTAAGTGCTGCGCCCACCGGTGATCACCCCGATGGAAAAGCTCTCGTGGGAGTGTGCGGCATAACACACCTGCCGCCCGTCCCCTACCCGCCGGGCTTCGACAAAGGGCAACGCAGGGTCACGCCAGAACCGTGATACCTCGATCATCCCCTCGCCCACACGTTGCTCAGATCCCCCCGATACTACACGGTTATCGCGCAAACAGATCGAGCGTGCGTTCCACTTCACCAATATCGATCCTGAAACCATCGCCCTCCGGTATGCCCACCACAAAGCCGAACTGCTGGTGGTCGCGGTCCGTCAGGTATTTGTAGTAGCTGACGAACCGGTTAGGCGGCTGCAAGGTCAGCAGGCTACCGCCAGGCTGCAGCACATTCACACCATGCACCAGTTGGCTACCCTCTACGCCAATGACCACTTTTGCCCCGGCACAGGCTGCGACAATGCTCGGCACGTCAGACTTGAGCGGGTTGACCACGCGAAAACCACGCGTAACCCGCAAGTGTTCGGCAAGCTCCAGCTCATTACGCAGCAGACGCAGGTCGCCGTCACCGCCCCGCAGCAGGAACACACCCGGGTGTGGGGCATGCGGCACATGCGACAGCAGCTTGTCCCCCATGGCCCGGTAGCGGGCGTGCCGGCTGCGGTTGTTGCTCTGGTCGTCGAACAGCACCAGCTCACGGAAAAACGCACTGCGCAAGCGCAGCGGCTTCATATCCAGCCAGTCTTCATAGGCGGGCGCCTGGGTAAACAACGGGTACTTGGCAGAGGGTGCGGTGGTCACCGGGACGCCCTCGTTGCAAGCCAGCGCATAGGTCGGGCAATCTTCCATCAGCCAGGTACCGAACCAGGAATTGCCGTTTTGCGTGCAATAAATGGCTGCCCGGTCAATTTCGTTGTCCACGATGATGCCCGGAAAGGTGCTGGGTTTGAGTGACAACCAATGGCTGGCCTTGCCCTTGTACAACGCACCATCGACCAACCACACATTCTTGATCAGGTAGCCCCGGGTTGGCCCTTGCAGCGTACTGATGCCGCCCTCCATGGTGCGCGCAGGGTGTACGTAGGGGTAAAAACGCTTGCCCTCCCAGCCCGTCACCCGCTCCAGCTGGCCGGGCAGGTAGATGGCTGGTGGCGACACCGTGGTCTCGCCCGGCGCAATGTCCCAGCTCTTGGCAGCCACACTCTTGAGGTCGATGGCCGTGTTCTTGCCCAGGCGCTTGCGGGCCATGTAGCGGTAGGCAGCCAGTGTCCAGGTGTGCTGCCTGGCTGCGAGCGATGCACTGAACTGCGAGATGTCGCTTCCCATGAAGCGTCCTCCCTTGGTAACGAAATGAGAAACCGGGCGCATCGCACCCTCTCTACGCATCCCTGGCTAACACTCAGTTGGACATCACCCTTTCCATCGCGGGAGGGGATTGCAGGTTGGCATACCGGCTGCGCAGCGCTTCCACGAACGGTTCGCCTGCGCCGTTGCCGCCATACAGGTAAATCTTGTGCAGCCCACCAAACACCATTTCGTGGTAGCGGCTGGCAAATTCTTCTTCACTCGGCCCCTCGGGCAACCCCAGGTGCAACGTGAGCTTGTCGCCTTCGACCGCGAACATCGGCGTGTCCCACAAAAACTTCGCCGCGCCGGCCTTGGGCAAGCGAACGAACAGGTAGGCATGGTTGCCCAACGAGTCGATATCGCCGCCACGCCGGCGCTTCCACTTCAACAGCCCGTCATCTGGCCGCGCCAGGCACAGGCCAATGTCGTAATAATCGAAGCCCTGTTCCAAGGCCCACTCAAGGGCCATGAACGTGGTGATGGAGTTCACCTCACGTAGCTTCTTGGGATCGGAAAACACCGCTTCGCAATAGCCAAAGCGCAAGGTGCTCCAGTAGCGTTTGCCGCCGCGCACCACTTCGCACCCCAAGTGGCAGCCGATTACCTCATCGCCCAAGGTAATCAGGTCGAGCCGGCCAACGCTCTTGGCAATCCGGAACACTTCGTCCGTGGGGAACTGTGCCGCATGAATGCCTTGCCTGGCCGTGGCATAGGGGCGCAGCAGGTCCCGGTCAGCCATGGCGATCTCGTCGTCCGAGAGGGTTTTACGCATCTGGTAAAGCGGGCGGTTCTTGCGGATGCTGCGGCGCAGTTCGCTGTCGTAGCGGGCCGTGATGTCTTCCAGCGGGCGCCCCAGCGGAACCACGGCGCTCAGGTAATGTGGCACCGACAACGCGCCCGACGTCGGCATTTCGCTGATCACCACAACATGGTTGGCCGCCGCAGTCGCGCTTGCACCCTCCACGACCGATGCGCTGCCCTGGCCCTTGCCGCCAATCAGCAGTTTGGCCATTTCCCGTTGCTGCTTGCGCCCTATGTAGAGGATTTCGTACGGGCTTTCCTCCTGCATCCGAAACCTGGCAACTTCCCAACGCCAGAAACAGGCACGCGCCAACACTTCACGCACCTTGCTGGCCAGCAGCCTCATTTCGTAGCGCATGGAGGGCGACAGGAATTTTCGCGCCACAGCCGTCAAGGTCTCTTTCATTTCTTCTTCGACGTCCTTTGAAGTGCTCTATGGTCTATCGGAAAAAGAGAAAAAATCAGCAAAAACACCTAACGTCTTGATTTTTATAGTATGGACTTAAACTTCTTTATCACATTCAGTAACAATTTAAGATGCCTGCAAACGCTTTGGCAAGCGGCTCCCCGCTAACTTTAGATCAAGTTTAATGGCGTCAAAATTCCTGCATGAAGTGCATACCCAACAAGCACTTTGCTATAACCGTGCCCGGCGCGCGCCGCTGCAATTATCACTTCGCTATCAATTGATAACCCTTGATGCCGTCTTTGCATAACAGCCCTGGAACCCTAAGGTGACCTGTCGACAAGCACGAGGGGCCATGTTGAGCCAGACTGGTGTTTTTTCGGCAGCCGGTGCATGCTCGCAGCTGAAGCGATTCACCCGGCTTGAAAACCGCCCTGCCAAGTGAGGTGCAGTACCCATGGACCGTCTGCTCGATTCACTCTTCCCCAACGCCGAAAGCATCCCCCAAATCTGGCGCCTGGAAGCCCCCCTGGAACAACGTGATTACCTGGTGAACGGCGAGCTCAGGCGCTGGGACGGCCCCCTGGCCACGGTACGCAGCCCGGTCTGGCTCAAGGAAGGCGGCGAAGAACGCCAAGTGGTGCTTGGCAGCGCCCCACTGCTTGATGCCGACACCGCCCTTACCGCGCTCGACGCTGCCGTTCAGGCCTACGACAAGGGCCGCGGTGCCTGGCCGAACATGCGTGTGGCCGAGCGTATCCAGCACGTCGAAACCTTCCTGGCACGCATGCGCGAGCAGCGCCAGGCCGTGGTCAAGTTGCTGATGTGGGAGATCGGTAAAAACCTCAAGGACTCGGAAAAGGAATTCGACCGCACCTGCGACTACATCGTCGACACCATCAACGCCCTCAAGGACCTCGACCGCCGCTCCAGCCGCTTCGAGCTTGAACAAGGCACGCTGGGCCAGATCCGACGGGCGCCGCTGGGTGTCGCCCTGTGCATGGGCCCCTACAACTACCCGCTCAACGAAACCTTCACCACGCTGATCCCCGCGCTGATCATGGGCAATACCGTGGTGTTCAAGCCCGCCAAGTTCGGTGTGCTGTTGATCCGCCCGCTGCTCGAAGCCTTCCGTGACAGCTTCCCGCCCGGGGTGATCAACGTCATCTATGGTCGAGGCCGGGAAACCGTCAGCGCGCTGATGGCCAGCGGCAACGTCGATGTGTTCGCCTTCATCGGTACGCACAAGGCCGCCAGCGACCTGAAAAAGCTGCACCCACGCCCTCACCGCCTGCGCGCCGCACTGGGGCTGGATGCCAAGAACCCGGGTATCGTGCTACCGCAGGTCGACCTCGACAACGCCGTCGAAGAGGCGGTGACCGGTGCGCTGTCGTTCAACGGCCAGCGCTGCACGGCACTGAAAATCCTGTTTGTCCACGAGGATGTGGTCGACGCCTTCCTCGACAAGTTCCAGCGCAAACTGGCCGCGCTCAAACCTGGCATGCCGTGGGAGCCCGGTGTAGCACTGACACCGCTGCCCGAGCCTGGCAAGGTCGACTACCTCGACTCCTTGGTCGCCGATGCCACGGCCAAGGGCGCACGCGTGCTCAACGAAGGTGGCGGGCAGAGCCGCGGCTCATTCTTCTACCCCGCCTTGCTGTACCCGGTTAACCACGAAATGCGCATATACCATGAAGAGCAATTCGGCCCCCTGGTGCCTGTAGTGCCCTACCGCGACCTGCAAACCGTGATCGACTACGTACTGGACTCCGATTACGGCCAGCAACTGAGCCTGTTCGGCAACGATCCGGCTACCATCGGCAGCCTGGTCGACACCTTCGCCAACCAGGTCGGGCGCATCAACATCAACGCCCAGTGCCAACGTGGCCCGGACACCTACCCGTTCAACGGCCGCAAGAACAGCGCCGAAGGCACCCTGTCGGTGCATGACGCCTTGCGTGTGTTCTCCATCCGCACACTGGTCGCCACCCGCTTCCAGGAGGCCAACAAGGCGCTGATCAGCGAAATCATCCGCAACCGCCAGTCGAGCTTCCTGACCACCGACTACATCTTCTGACGGCCGCGCTTATAGGAAATCGATCTAGCGCCCTTGTCGATTTTCCACCGGTGCAAACGACTCTAAGCAACAGGGCGCCCTCCGGCGCCCACTGCGAAGGAGAGTCGAACATGGCAGCCAAACCCATCCCCGAAGGCCAGCACAGCATTACCCCGTACTTGGCCATCAACGACGCCGCCAAGGCCATCGAGTTCTACAAGCAGGCCTTTGGTGCGGTCGAGATGTTCCGCCTCGATGCGCCAGGTGGCCGTGTGGGCCATGCCGAGCTGAAAATCGGTGATTCGTCACTGATGCTGGGCGACCCCTGCGACATGGAGGGCGGCCTCACCGCCAGCCAGAAACTCAGCGGCGCAGGCGTGGGCCTGCACCTGTATGTCGAGGACTGCGACAAGGTCTACGCCCAAGCATTGGCGGCCGGCGGCACCCAGTTGCATCCGTTGACGGACCAGTTCTACGGCGACCGCAGCGGCACCCTGAAAGATCCGTTCGGCAATATCTGGTTCGTCTCCACCCACAAGGAGGACCTCACCCCGGACGAAATTCGTGCCCGCGCCGCGAAGATCTTTGGCGGCAACTGAGCGGCAAGTTGAAAGCGGCGCGACTTTGCTTGAAGCTTGAGGCTCGTAGCTCGGAGCTGCTTCATGCGAATCATCGACAAATCCGCCGCACAGGTGCGCAGCCTGACCCCCGCCGAAGAAGAGCTGCTGGTCGGCTTTGCCACCGGCAGCCTCGGCGGCCCACGCCTGCTGCAGGCCAACCAGCTGCTGATGAAAGTGCGCAATGCAAACCAGTGGCTGGCCTGTGACTGCCGCAGCGACGCCTTGCCGGTGCTCAATGTCACCCTCAACGGCAGCACCGGCACGCTGTTTCTCAAAAACAACCCGGGCACGGCAGAACACACACCCGGCTGCCCGTTCACCAAGGACGAGCGTGAGGCCGACGAGCGTGAAAACGACCCTGCCCCCCCTGCAGCCTGGCTGCCGCCCGACACGCCACTGCGCCTGATCGGCGACTTTCGCAGCGCCACCAGCAGTGCCAGCGGCGATAGCAACGACCGCCGCGAACAACAGCGCCTGCTGTCACTGCTGCTGACCTGGATCGAAACCAGCGGCCTCAATCTTTACGCCACCCACCTGAAAAAGGACCTGACCACCCAGTTTGCTGAATTGCGCAGCGTGGCCAGCCGCTACCCGCTGCTGGAGCGGGTGCCCGCCAGCAATTACCTGGAAACCCGCCTGGACATGAAGCACATGATGATGCTCAAGTCCCGGCTTCGCGAAGCCACGGTGTTCGGTAACCACCGCCGCCACGGCTTGCTGCTGGACTGTGTCGACCAGATCAAAGGGCGCAAGCTGTTCAACAACCGCAGTGAAGATGGTTTCGACTTCCAGGGGCACCACCTGTATTGGGGCGGTAGCCGTACCACCGGGCCATTACTGGCGCTGATGATCTACTCACCCACCAGCGCCGGTAGCCATTTCTATGAGCTGATCCATGTGGCCAGCGTACCGGTGCTGTCCCGTGCCCACTTGTTCCCTGTGTATCGCGATGAAGAGCGTGAACCGCTCAAGGCGCTGGTGTCGTTGATTGACTGGATGGCCAGCAAAGGTGTGAAAGTGCAAATGCGCCGGCCGGTCATCGGCGGGCAGGTCATGGATGAACTGGTGCTGACCTCGGACCAGGACCGCGTGCTGTCGGTGTCATTGCTGGAGCAGCCGATCGGGCCCGAGCCAGATGCCGAGAACTTCAAGCGCTATGCCGACTTCAAGAGCCTGGAAACCTTCCGCAAGTTCGTTGCCGGCTTTTTCATGCGTGAACGCTGAAATCCTAGGGCCGCTTCGCGGCCCAGCGCCGGCAAGCCAGCTCCCACGGGGACCGCGCAATGCTGAATAGCTACGCAGTACTCAGTACAGGCAGCCCCAAGCTTTCAGGTCACCCTAGGAACAGCTTGTAAGCCGGGTTATCCGTCTCATCCCAATACCGATACCCCATCTCATCCAGCGCCAACGGCAACCCCGCTACCTCGTCCCCCGGCACCTCCAACGCCGCGAATACCCGGGCCTCCGCCGCCCCATGGTTGCGGTAGTGGAACAGGCTGATGTTCCAGCGCTTGCCCAGCCGCTCCAAAAAGCCCAACAACGCCCCAGGCCGCTCGGGGAACTCGAAGCGCATGACCCGCTCATCCGCACCCGGCGCGGCGTGGCCACCCACGGTATGACGCACATGCAGCTTGGCCAGCTCGTTTTCGGTCAGGTCCAGCACGCTGTAGCCCTGCTCGCGCAGGTTGGCCAGCAACTGCTCACGCGGGTCGTGAACAGGGTGGGTCTGCACCCCGACAAACAATCGCGCCTCTTTGCCGGGGTAATAGCGATAGTTGAATTCGGTGATCTGCCGTTTGCCCAGCGCCTGGCAAAACGCGCGGAAGCTGCCCGGCTGTTCCGGAATGGTTACGGCAATGATCGCCTCGCGCTGTTCCCCCAGCTCGGCCCGCTCGGCCACATGGCGCAGGCGATCGAAGTTGACGTTCGCCCCGGAATCGATGGCCACCAAGGTCTGCCCCTGTACGCCATCGCGTGCCACGTACTTCTTGATCCCGGCCACCGCCAAGGCGCCGGACGGCTCGGTGATCGAGCGGGTATCGTCGTAGATGTCCTTGATCGCCGCACACAGCTCATCGCTGCTCACGGTCACCACCTCGTCGACGAAGTGCCGGCACAGCTCGAAACAATGGGCGCCGATCTGCGCCACCGCTACACCATCGGCGAACGTGCCGACTTGCGGCAGGATCACCCGCTCACCAGCAGCCATGGCAGCCTGCAGGCAGTTGGAGTCTTCCGGCTCCACGCCGATCACCTTCACCTCCGGGCGCAGGTATTTCACATAGGCAGCAATGCCAGCGATCAAGCCGCCACCACCGACCGGTACGAAGATGGCATCCAGCGCACCCGGGCGCTGACGCAGAATTTCCATGGCCACCGTGCCCTGCCCGGCGATCACGTCCGGGTCATCGAACGGCGGCACGAAGGTAGCGCCTTCGCTGTCGGCCAGTGTCAACGCGTGTGCCAGGGCGTGCGGGAAGCTCTCACCGTGCAGCACTACATGGCCGCCACGCGAACGCACCCCTTCCACCTTCAGCGATGGCGTGGTGGTGGGCATGACGATGGTAGCCTTCATGCCCAGATGCGAGGCTGCCAGGGCCACACCTTGGGCATGGTTGCCGGCCGAAGCGGTAATGACCCCCCGCTCACGCTGCGCACGGGTCAGGCGCGACAGCCGGGTGTAGGCACCACGGATCTTGAACGAGAAGGTCGGCTGCAGGTCTTCGCGCTTGAGCAATACCTGGTTACCCAGGCTGGCAGACAAGGCAGGCGCGGCTTGCAGGGGCGTTTCGATGGCCAGGTCGTACACCGGGGCGGCAAGAATGCGCCGCACCTGTTCCGACAGCAGTTGCTGGGGGGTGACTGCAGTACGCGGGACGCTGAAGCTGGTCATCGATGACTCCTTGGCTGTTTTCAGTGTGCCCAGGAGTCAGAGAGAAGAAACCCGCCTCCAGGGCGGGTTCGGTGCACGTACGCGCTAGCCCGCCAAGCTGATAATGGCGGTAATAATAATGGCGTTCACGTGCGGGAATGTATTCATGGGGTAGGAACTTAGCCGGTAGCGCAGCACAAAGTCAACACTTGGCTTGCTGCGCCGAAAGCGGCACATCGAACACCTTGTCGAACCCCCACTGGAAGACAAAGGCGTAAACGAAGAAGAACACGAACAACGCCAGGTTGGTCAGCAGCGCCGCCCACAGGCTGACGTCCAGCCAGTACGCCACCAGCGGCAGCAAAATCACCACCAGACCACCCTCGAAACCCAGCGCATGCAGCAAGCGCCGCATGAAGGTGCGCTCACGCTGATGCTGGCGCGCTTCCCAACGCTCGAACACCCAGTTGTAGCCCATGTTCCAGCTCATCGCGATGCCCGACATCAGCACCGACAGCACGGTCGACTGCGCCATGCCTGCACCGAACGCCAGCTCCAGTGCAGGCGCCACGCAGGCCACAGCGATGGCCTCGTAAAGAATGGCCTGGACGATCTTGCGCGCCTTGCCTTGCATGTTCAGCTCCCTGGGTAAACGACCTGTAAAACTACAAGATGTGGCCCACAAGAAAAAGCCCGAAATTTGGACAACCTCGTATTCGGCTGCTTGTATCTATCCCGTACAAACGGCGACATGTCGTACAACTTCGTCGAGGGAACCGAGCGAGGATACAGACGATGGCCTACTCCACCCTGCCGGTGACTGCCGCATGAGCCTGGCATTCATCGATTTTCTCACCTATGTGCTGTTCGGCCTGAAGATCCTGGCGATCACCCTCGCCTCGCTGATGTTCCTGCTGGGCCTGGACGACCTGTTCATCGACCTGTGCTACTGGGGGCGAAAGCTGATCCGGCGTTTTCGCATCTACGACAAGTTTGAGAAGGCCGACGAGAAACGCCTGTACGAAGTCCCGGAAAAACCTTTGGCCATCATGGTCCCGGCCTGGAATGAAGTGGGCGTGGTCGGTGAAATGGCGCGCTTGGCGGCCTCCACCATCGACTACGAGAACTACCAGATCTTTGTCGGCACCTACCCGAACGACCCGCAAACCCAGGCCGACGTCGACGCGGTGTGCCTGCACTACCCCAACGTGCACAAGGTGGTGTGCGCCCGCCCCGGCCCCACCAGCAAGGCCGACTGCCTGAACAACATCATCGACGCGCTGCTGCGCTTTCAGCAGGACGCCGGTATCGAGTTCGCCGGTTTTATCCTGCACGACGCCGAAGACGTGATTTCGCCGATGGAACTGCGCCTGTTCAATTACCTGCTGCCGAACAAGGACATGATCCAGATCCCGGTGTACCCCTATGCACCCGAATGGAAGGGCTTTACCGCCGGCCACTATGTCGACGAGTTCGCCGAAAACCACGGTAAGGACGTTGTCGTTCGCGAAGCACTCACGGGCCAGGTACCCAGTGCCGGGGTCGGTACCTGTTTCAGCCGTCGCGCCATCAGTGCACTGCTGGAGGACGGCGACGGCATCGCCTTCGACGTGCAAAGCCTCACCGAAGACTACGACATTGGTTTTCGCCTGAAGCAAAAAGGCATGAAGTGCATTTTCGCCCGCTACTCCATCAGCGACCCGGCGCTGACCCTGAAACAGGAATGGCGCCCGGGCATGAGCCGTGAGTTTTCCCAGGTAATCTGCGTACGCGAGCACTTCCCGCGCGACTGGCAGCATGCCATCCGGCAAAAGTCGCGGTGGATCGTCGGCATTGTGTTCCAGGGCACCAGCAACCTGGGCTGGAGCCGCAAAGGCGCGCTCAACTACTTCCTGTGGCGCGACCGCCGCGGGCTGTTCGCCTATTTGCTGAGTTTTCTGGTCAACCTGTTGCTGCTGGTATTGCTGGCGATGTGGCTGGTCACGGTGATTGCGCCGGATTCGTGGCGCTTCATGTCGATCCTTAGCGACAGCTGGCTGCTCTCGACCTTGCTGTGGCTCAACGGTCTGATGCTGTTCAACCGCCTGTTCCAGCGCGGCTGGTTCGTTACCCGTTTCTACGGCATTGGCGAAGGCCTGCTGTCGGCGCCGCGCATGATGTGGAGCAACTTCGTCAACTTCTTCGCCAACCTGCGTGCCCTGCGCCAGGTTATGGAGATGGGCGACTCGCGGCGTGTGGCCTGGGACAAGACCACGCACGAGTTCCCCGCCATCGCTGCCCCTGCCCGCACGCCACTGGGCCAGCGACTGGTGGCCAAAGGGTTGATCAGCGACGAACAGCTGCAACAGGCAATCAACAGCCCTGTACGCCGCCGCCTGGGCCGCGAACTGCTGCTGCGTGGCTGGGTAAGCAGCGAACAGTTGGTGGCCACCCTGGCCGAGCAGCTAGACATTCCATGGGCCCCGCTGAATCCGTTCAAGCTCGAACCGCAACTGATCGCCAAACTGCCGCGTAAACTGGCGACGCACTATGGCGTGCTGCCGGTGGCCGAGGACGGCGACACGCTGATCCTGGCCAGCGAAAGCCCGGTCAGCCAAGTGTCACTGGGGGTAATCAGCCGCCACCTCAAGCGCCCGGTACGCGTGCGCCTGGCACCACAAGGCCGGGTAACCCTGGGCCTGCGCTACCACTACCCAAGCCCCTGGCAGAAGCCGGAAACCCGCGACATGCTGGCCACGCTCGCACGCCATCAGGACGACGAGGCGCTGCTGGAACGGGTCAGCCACCACCAGGTCATGCTCGGTACCCTGCTGCAGGTGCGCGGTATGGTGCCCGTCACCTTGTTCAACCAGGCATTGATCGACTTCGACGCCGAACACCAGAGCCTGGGCGAGCACCTGATCGCTCGCGGCATCATCACCGAGCAGGTGTTGCAGCAAGCACTCGACGAACAGGCCAGCGAACAGCAGGCTGCCCTTGACCTGACCCGGGAGGTGGCATGAAGCCGCGTTTTACTCTCACCTTCACTGGCCTGTTGCTGTGCTCCGCCGCACTGCCCGTCGCCGCCTCGGCACCGATGACCGATTTCCAGCGGTTCACCAGCTTTCCGTTCATGGACCGCAGTTATCGTGAGGCCAAGAAAGAGAACTGGGCCGAGGTCGAGCGCCTGACCCGTCACGTGCTGGGCCGCGTGCCGAACAACGACGAAGCCCGCGCACTGCTGGTAGAGGCCCTGGCCCACCAACGCCGCTACAAGGAGGCCGAAGCGCTGGCCGAACAACTGGACGGCAGCCCCGAATACGCCGACGCGCTGCTCGAACTTCGCCTGACGTGGATCGAGCAGGATCCACCGCCAGCCAGCCATGTCGAGCAATGGCTGGCCACCAGCGATGGCATGCACCGGGTGCGCCTGTGGCAGGCTTACAGCCTGAGCCTGGCCAAGTTCGGGGGTGCTGGCAAAGCGCTGGAATGGCTCAACCAGCTGCCACCGCGCGATGATGGTCAGGTACTGCGCCTGGCCCGCGCCAACTTTGCCGAACAGCTGCGCAACTGGAAGGAAACCATCGAGCAACTGCAGCCGCTCGCCGACAAGGGCCAGTTACCCGCCGAAGACTGGCAACGCCTGGCCAATGCGTATATCCAGCAGGTGGACGAAAAAGGGCTGAACACGCTGCTGGCCAGCGCGCCTTCCCCCCAGGCAGCCAACCAGGCACGCCTGGCCATGGCCAACCGCGCCATTGCCGTGGGCCACAACCAACAGGCCCAACGCTGGTTGCAGTCGCTGCCGCCCGATCAGCTGAATCAGCCCGACCAGCGCCAGCAATTGTGGGAGCTGGCCCGCGAAGGTGATGATGCCGTACTGCTGCGCCGCCTGAGCAACGACCTGCAGCGCCCCTGCCTGGAAACCGTCGACTGGTTGTCACGTCAGGACCCTGACCAAGCCCGCGAGCAGTTCAAAGGCTGCACCCCCAGCACCGATCCACGCGCCTACGCTGTGCTCAAGCAACGCCTGTACGGCGACCCGCCACAGCCGCCGCAACCGCGTACCGCCAGCGAATGGGAAAAGCGCTACCGACAAAGCGGCGACCTGGCCGCGCTGGAGCAAGCCACCTTCCTGTTGGTGGAACAAGGCCAGGTGGCACATGCCCGGGAACTGCTGGAGCACGCCTACGACCGCCGCCAAGGCCGCCTCAGCCCGTCGTTGCTGCAGCGCCTGGGCAACCTGTATGCACGTACTGACGGGGCGCTGGACAGCCGCCGCATGCTTGGCCTGATACCCCGGGTGGATGCCAACACCCGCGCCCAGTTGCTCGGCCGCCTGGCCGAAGCCGGCCAGTGCGATGCCGTACACCAGGCGATACCGGCCACCCCGAGCGAACCCGGCCAGTACCGCGCACTGGGCCGCTGTGCCATGCCTGACCAGCCCGGCGAAGCGGTGGTCTACTACCAGGCCGCCGAACGTTTTGGCGGCGGCGGCGATCGCCTGCCCTTGGCCTATGCCCTCGAAGCGGCGGGCGACTCCGAGGCGGCCCTGCCCATCTGGCGCAGCGTCCCGGACGGCGCCTGGACCGACAACGCCCGCCTCACTGCCGCCCGTGGCGCGCTGAATGCCGGCGATGCAGAAGCCGCTCGACGCTACTGGGACGCCGCCGCGCACCACAGCGCTGATGACTGGGCGCTGGGCGCCGCCATTGCCCAGCGCCAGGGCGATTACCCGTCCGCCTTGGGCTTCCAACGCCAAGCCTTGGCCAGCAACCCTCGCGCCGACCACTACTATGCGGCCGCAAGCACCGCGCAGCTGGCCGGCGACAGCGCGCAGAGCATGGCCTGGCTGGCCGAAGCGGTGCGCCTGGCCCCCGATCAGCCACGCTATCGCGCCGATTACGGCATGCGCCTGGCCGGCGCCACAGACAAGGCCCAGCGCCGCCAGTCGATCCCATACCTAGAGCGGGCGACCCACGACTTCCCCGAGGACTACCGCCTCGGCGAAACGCTGGCCTTGCGCTACGACGAAGCCGAAGACAGCGCCTCGGCACGCCGCGAACTGCGCCGTATCCTCGATGTGGAGCAGAACCTGGTCGACGGTGACGACGAGTACGGCAGCCTGGAAGCCCGCAAATACCGCCAGCGCAGGGCCCATGAAGCCCTGTCACGCCGTGACACCATCACCCTGGCCAGCACCTGGTCGCCCGCCGGCACCTCGACCAACGACAAGTTCCTCGACAACGGCCAGCGCAGCGGCAGCTCGCGCCGCGCACAATCGCAAAACGTGCAACTGGCCATGTGGGACCACGCCCTGGGTGAAGAGCCCAGCCGCAACGGCAGCACCTTCTCGGTCTATGGCAGGGTACTGTTCGGTGGTCAGAGCCGTACCGATTACGCGCAAAGCATGGGCACCGGCGTTGGCCTGCGCTACAAGCCGCTCGGCCAGGCCAACCTCAACCTGTACGCCGAGCTGTATCACCAACGACAGATCGACGAAGATCATTATCGCGGCCTGAGCCTGGGGCAGTTGTTGAGCCCGGCCAAGGTCGGCGGTAATTGGGGCGACCTGCGCCACAACGCCGAGTCGAGCAACGACCTGTTGCTGCGCGCCACGGCCTCATTCCTTGACCAAGCTGACTGGCGCAACGACTGGCGGGTGGATGAAGACGACTGGAACGAGCGCTTCCTGTATCTCGACGCCGCCTGGTGGACACGCGCCGGCGACCATGCCTGGCTGTCGCGCTACCAGCAGGGGCATGCCTGGAAGCTGCCGGGCAGCTCACCGCAAACCATAATGCCCTACGGTTTTGTCGAGTTCTCCAGCCAGGACCCGAGCAACGACTGGCGCCAGGACGCCCGTGCGGGGGTGGGTGTGCGTTGGCAATGGTGGTTCGACGACGACCGCTACAACGCCTACCGCGGCTCGCTGAAAGTGCGCGCCGAATACCAGCAGTCGCTGGGCGGCAATCTTTACGAGCGCGCCAACGGCGTGCTGGTCGGTGCGGAGATGACCTTCTGATGCGCAAGATCCTCGCCTTCTGCCTGCTTGCCCTGTGCCTGCCGGCCACAGCTGACCAACGCCTGTTCTACCAACCCCTGAACCGCGACGCCAGTATCACCCCTGCCCAGTGGCAACAGCTGTGGCACGCCACCGTGGCGCAGGGTGGCAAGACCCTGATCGTGCAGTGGAGCGCGTATGGTGACAGCGATTTTGGCGGTGCCCAGGGCTGGCTGGCAAACAGCCTGCGCTCGGCGCATGCCCAAGGGCTGCAACTGGTCTTGGGGTTGTACATGGACCCGGCCTATTACCAACGCCTTGAAGCGTTGGACGGCGAAGGTCAGAACAGCTACTGGAAAGCGCAGTTGGGCCGCTCGCTCAGCCAATACCAGCACCTGCGCAACGCCTGGCAGTTGCCGGTGGATGGCTGGTACCTCCCCATGGAGCTGGACGACCAGCATTTTCGCGAGGCTGAACGGCGCGATGCGCTGTACATCCAGTTGCAGGCCTTCAACCGCCAGCTGGACAAACCGTTGCATATCAGTGCGTTCAGCGCGGGCAGATTGTCGCCAGGAATCAACGCCGCGTGGCTGGAGCAACTGGCCGGGTTGGGCTTGACTGTCTGGTGGCAGGATGGCGCCGGGACCGGGCGTTTGCCCGCGTTGGTGCGCCAAAGCTACGAACAGGCTTTGCCGTGCCGGGTGGGCGTGGTGCGCGAGGCGTTCCGCCAGGTGAGCGGGCCAGGGCAGGCATTCAGGGCTGAGCCTGCCGAACCGAAGCTGGGTAGCGGGTGCCATGCCGAGGCGGTGTTCGCCTTGCGCTACCGGCCCTGGGCCCGAGGTGTGTTGCCACAGAATTGAGTCACCAGGCCCGGCCCTATCGCCGGCCAGCGATAGGGCCGGGCCTGGACAAGCAGTAGTCTCAGGAGCCCACCGATGTTCAAGACCATCGAAGCACACGTACGACAGCAGGTCGCCCCCGCCGCCCTGCGCGCCGAATTCCGCCAGCACGAATTCGAGTCCATGCGCCCGTTCTGCCTGCTGGTGTTCTGCATCAGTATCCTGATCTGGCTGGTCTTCGACCTGATCGTCAGCTTCCTCGGCGGCCAGGGTTTCACCTGGCTGTCCTACCTGTTCATCGCCCTGCTGGGCTGCCTGACCATCGTGCTGCGCTTCACACGGCGCAGCCATCACTTCGACGTGCTCAACCTGCTGTTTATTACCGTCATCACCTTGGGCATGCGCCTGGTGATCGAAGGCATCCCGGTAGCCCTGCGCCCGGTGTGGCTGGTGCTCGGCGTCTCCACCGTGCTGTATGCCGTGTCGGTGCAGCCGGTGCGGCGCTGGTCGTTCTTCTGCGCCATGGTCATCACCTGGGTGATGCTCAACCCCTTCTACCACACGCGCATTGAACCGGACGCACTCGAAGGCGCCATGCTCATCAGCTACGCCATTTTTCTCAGCAGCCTGGTGAGCTACAGCTACCTGCAAATCCGCAAGGCCAAGCTGCACAATTTCTACCTATCGAAGGTGCTGCTTGAGCAGGCTTATGTCGACGCCCTGACCGGAATCCCCAACCGCCGCTCGTTCATGGCAAAAACAGAGCAGCAATTGAAACGGGCGACGCCCAGGCAGTATCTGGCGATGGTCGACATAGACAATTTCAAGAAGGTCAATGACCGTTTTGGCCACGACGTGGGTGACGAAGTGCTCAGACGCGTGGCACTGCACATCAAGGCGGCGATGGTCGATTCCGAGTTTGCAAGATTGGGCGGTGAGGAATTTGCCATTTTTCTTGAAGGGCTCGACCAGCAAAGTGCTGAACAGCAGGTGGAGGCATTGGTACGCAGAGTGCGTGAAGATGCAGGCACACACCCGGTAACCATCAGTATCGGCCTGGCGCAGGTGTCCCCAGGCGATACGTTGACCATGGCGCTGATCAAGGCTGACCAGGCGCTGTATGAAGCCAAGCACACGGGCAAAGACCGGTTTGTGTTGTGGACTACCCGGCTGGCAGCCGAATCCTGAACTGCGCACCGCCCAGTGCCGACTGCGCGACCGTCAAGGTCCCGCCCTGCCCCTCGATCGCTCGCCGGCTGATCGCCAAGCCAAGGCCAAACCCGCCGGTGTTGCGATCGCGGCTGCGGTCCAGGCGGTAGAACGGTTGGAAAATCCGCTCGCGCTCCTCAACCGGTATGCCAATGCCGTCATCCTCCACTGTCAGCAGGCAGGCACCATCGCCCTCCAGCCGCAGGCGCAGCAACAGGCTTTCATCGCAATAACGCATGGCATTGCGCACCAGGTTCTGCACCGCACGCGCCGTCAAGCGCGGGTCCAGCACGAACCGGGGCAGATTACCCTCGGCCTGCACTTCCCAACGGATACCCCGGCCATCGAGTTCCTCGGCAAAACCACCGAGCACGCTGTCGACCAGCTCCAGCAACGATACTTCAACCCGCTCGCGGGCCTGGTCAGCATTGTACAGCCGGCTGTACGACAGCAGTTCCAGCACCAGTTCATCCAGCTCACGCACATGCCCCACCAGTTCCAGCAGACGTTTGCGGCTGGCCGGCGGTACTTCGTCGAACAGCAATACCAAGCCGAAATCCAGCCGGGTCAGGGGTGTGCGCAATTCGTGCGACACTGCATTCAGCAGCTCGCGCTGCTGGTTGACGTGGCGCTCCAGGTCGCTGGCCATGGTGTCGAACACGCCGGCCAGCTCACCAATGTTGGAATGCGGCGAAATGTGCGTACGTTCGGCCATCTGCCCCTGGCCCAGGCGCCGGGCGGTTTCCTTCAGGCGCTCCAGGTCGCGCCAGTGCGGCCATACCCACAGCAGCAGGCACCCCAGCATGGCCGCACCGATCAGTACGGTCACCCCCCACGACAACACGTTGATGTCCAGCGGGTCTGGCGGTGAGTGCAGGCGCACCAGCCATTCCTTGTCCAGCGGTGCCAGCACCGTTTCGTAGTAACCCCACTCGGCAATGCGCACCGCGTACAAACCATGCTCCAGGCGCGCCTGTTCCTCATCGCTCAGGCTGGCCTGGTCAATGCGCAGCAGTTGCAATTCCAGCGGCGCGAAATCGCTGGCCAGTTCTTGCGCCACGGCTGGCCACTGCTCGCGCGGGGCCTGGCGGAACTGGCGCACGATCAACGCCTGCACGCCCTTGGCCTGGTCCAGGTTGTAGGCCATGAAGCGGTCGCGGAACAGGCCGACAATGGTGTCGGGGATGAACAGCAACGCACCGGCGTAGGCAACGATGATCACCAGGTACAGCCGCACCAGGATCTTGAGCATGGTCGATCAGCACTCCCACTCGACACGGCTGAACAAGTAACCCTTGCCCCACACGGTCTTGATCTTGCGTGCTTCGCCGGCGTTGTCGTCGAACTTGCGCCTCAGTTTGGAGATGGCCACGTCCACGGAACGATCGGTGCCATTGAACTCGATACCGCGCAGTTGTTGCAGGATACGGTCGCGGTTCATCACCTCGCCCGCATTGCGTGCCAGCACCACCAGCAGGTTGTACTCACCACTGGACAGCTCCACTTCTTCGCCACGCCAGCTGACCGTGCGCTCGGCCAGGTCGATGCGCAACCCCCCGATCAGGATCAGGTCGTGGTCCAGGCGCGGCTCATTGATGCTGCTGCGACGCAGCAGCGTACGCACCCGGGCCAGCAGCACGCGTGGTTCACAGGGTTTGGTCACGTAATCATCGGCCCCCATTTCCAGACCCAGTACCTGGTCATGGCTGTCATCACGAGCCGTCAGCATCAGGATGGGCAGGCTCTGCGACTCCTGGCGCAACAGGCGGCACAGTTGCAAGCCGTCGATGCCCGGCAGCATCAGGTCGAGGATGACCAGGTCCGGCTTTTGCCGGCGGTACTCGTCCAGCACATGGTCTCCCCGGGCGATCACCTGGACATGAAAGTCGTTGCGTTGCAGGTAGCTGGCGATCAGTTCGGACAGGGCGCTGTCGTCTTCGACCAGGAAAATATTCGGCATAGGCGATAGAGAATCCGGGTGCAGGTGTACGCAGAATATATAACCCTACCGGCCCAGAGGATTGATCTTCACACTTTTTCACACTCACCCTACAGGTATTAACAGCCGCCAGTGCAACAGCTGCCGTAGCATACACCCGGTCATCATCGGAAGATCCGCATGCCTACTAACTTCCCCCCTCGCCTGCGCCCAGTGGCGCTTCTGACGTTTATGAGCTTGTCCCTGGCCGGCTGTGGCGACAGCGCCGAGCAAGACGAAAAGGCCCCTACCCCGCAGGTGCGGGTGGAAACCCTGCAATTGCAGCCCTTGGCGATAAGCAGCGAGCTCAGTGGCCGCATTCTCGCCCCGCGCACCGCCGAAGTGCGCGCACGGGTCGCGGGCGTGGTACTCAAACGCGTCTACCGCGAAGGCAGTGACGTGAAGCAAGGCGATGTGCTGTTCCTGATCGACCCGGCGCCATTCAAGGCCGACCATGACAGTGCCCGCGCCACCCTGGCCAGGGCCGAGGCCACCCTGTACCAGGCACGCCTGCAAGAGCAGCGCTACCGCGAGCTGGTCGACGACAAGGCCGTCAGCCGCCAGGAATACGACAACGCCAAAGCGAGCTTCCTGCAGGCCGACGCCGACGTGGCCGCCGCCAAGGCCGCCCTGGAGCGCACCCGCCTGAACCTCGGCTACGCCACGGTAACCGCGCCGATTTCCGGCCGTATCGGCCGCGCCCAGGTCACCGAAGGCGCCCTGGTCGGGCAAAACGAAAGCACGCCGCTGGCGACCATCCAGCAGCTGGACCCGATCCATGCCGACGTCACCCAGTCCACCCGCGAGCTCAACGCCTTGCGCCGCGCCTTGCGCGCAGGCGAGCTGCAGCAGGTGGGCGACGGCCAGGCCCGCGCCACGCTGATCCAGGACGATGGCAGTGCCTACCCGCTGCCAGGCAAGCTGCTGTTCTCCGACATCAGCGTCGACCCCAGCACCAACCAGATCACCCTGCGCAGCGAGTTCCCCAACCCGGACCTCGACCTGCTGCCCGGCAGCTATGTGCGTGTGCGCCTGGAGCAGGCCGTACAACCCAAAGGCCTGAGCGTGCCGCAGCGGGCCATCCTGCGCGACAGTGCCGGGGTGCCCAAGGTGCTGGTGGTCGACGCACAGGCCCGGGTCAGCGACCGCCAGGTGGTACTGGGCAGCGCCCAGGGTGATCGCTGGGTCGTCAGCGAAGGCCTGACGCCAGGCGAGCAGGTGGTGGTCGAAGGCCTGCAACACGTCAAGGCCGGTGACCAGGTGCAGGTCGACAACGCAACGGGCACAGCGCCCATCGCACAGCACACCGGCCAGTGAGGGCCTGATTCATGCCGCAATTCTTCATCGACCGCCCGGTGTTCGCCTGGGTGGTCGCACTGTTCATCCTGTTGGCCGGCGCGCTGGCCATCCCGCAGCTGCCGGTAGCCCAGTACCCGAACGTGGCCCCGCCGCAGGTGGAAATCTACGCCGTATACCCAGGCGCCTCCGCCGCGACCATGGACGAAAGCGTGGTCAGCCTGATCGAGCAGGAGCTCAACGGCGCCGACAACCTGCTGTACTTCGAGTCGCAAAGCAGCCTGGGCAGCGCCACCATCACCGCCACCTTCGCCCCGGGCACCAACCCGGACCTGGCCCAGGTTGACGTGCAGAACCGCCTGAAGGTGGTCGAGTCGCGCCTGCCGCGCCCGGTCACCCAGCAGGGCCTGCAGGTAGAAAAGGTGTCTACCGGTTTCCTGCTGCTGGCCACCCTCACCTCTGAAGATGGCAAACTCGACGAAACCGCGCTGTCGGACATTCTCGCGCGCAACGTGATGGACGAAATCCGCCGCCTCAAGGGCGTCGGTAAAGCCCAGCTGTACGGTTCGGAACGCGCCATGCGCATCTGGATCGACCCGCGCAAGCTGATCGGCTTCAACCTCACGCCCAACGATGTGGCCGAGGCCATTGCCGCGCAGAACGCCCAGGTCGCGCCCGGCAGCATTGGCGACCTGCCCAGCCGTGGTACCCAGGAGATCACCGCCAACGTGGTGGTCAAGGGTCAACTGAGCACGCCCGAAGAGTTCGCCGCCATCGTCCTGCGCGCCAACCCGGACGGTTCCACGGTCACTATCGGTGACGTTGCCCGGGTCGAGATCGGCGCCCAGGAATACCAGTACGGCACGCGCCTGAATGGCAAGCCGGCCACCGCGTTCAGTGTGCAGCTGTCGCCGGGGGCCAACGCCATGGAAACCGCCACCCTGGTGCGGGCGAAAATGGAGGACCTGGCGCGCTACTTCCCGGAAGGCGTCAAGTACGACATCCCCTACGACACTTCGCCGTTCGTCAAGGTGTCGATCGAGCAGGTCATCAACACCCTGTTCGAAGCCATGCTGCTCGTGTTCGCAGTGATGTTCCTGTTCCTGCAGAACCTGCGCTATACGTTGATCCCGACTTTGGTGGTGCCGGTGGCGCTAATGGGCACCTTCGCGGTCATGCTGGCCATGGGTTTCTCCGTCAACGTGCTGACCCTGTTCGGCATGGTGCTGGCCATCGGCATCCTGGTCGACGACGCCATCGTGGTGGTGGAAAACGTCGAACGCATCATGACCGAAGAAGGCCTGCCGCCCAAAGAGGCTACGCGCAAGGCCATGGGCCAGATCAGCGGCGCGATCGTCGGCATCACCCTGGTGCTGGTGGCGGTGTTCCTGCCCATGGCTTTCATGCAAGGTTCGGTGGGGGTGATCTACCAGCAGTTCTCGGTGTCGATGGCGGTATCGATCCTGTTCTCGGCATTCCTGGCTCTCAGCCTGACCCCGGCGCTGTGCGCCACCTTGCTCAAACCGGTCGCCAAGGGTGAGCTGCATGAACGCAAGGGCTTCTTCGGCTGGTTCAACCGCCGCTTCGAAAGCCTGAGCAATGGCTACCAGGGCTGGGTGATGCAGGCGCTCAAGCGCAGCGGCCGCTACCTGCTGGTGTACGCGGTGCTGCTGGCGGTGCTGGGCTACGGTTTCAGTCAGTTGCCCACAGCGTTCCTGCCCACCGAAGACCAAGGCTACACCATTACCGACATTCAGCTGCCACCCGGCGCCAGCCGCATGCGCACCGAACAGGTGGCCGCGCAGATCGAGGCGCATAACGCCGAGGAAGCGGGCGTAGGCAACACCACGCTGATCCTGGGTTTCAGCTTCTCGGGTAGCGGGCAGAACGCAGCACTGGCATTCACCACGCTCAAGGACTGGTCCGAGCGTGGTGCCGACGACAGCGCCCAGTCGATTGCCGACCGCGCGACCATGGCCTTCACCCAGCTCAAGGATGCCGTGGCCTATGCCGTGCTGCCGCCGCCTATCGACGGCCTGGGCGAGTCCACCGGCTTCGAATTCCGCCTGCAGGACCGTGGGGGCATGGGGCACGCCGCGTTGATGGCTGCCCGCGACACGCTGCTGGCCAGTGCCGGCAAAAGCAAGGTATTGACCAACGTGCGTGAAGCATCGCTGGCCGAAAGCCCGCAGGTGCAACTGGAAATCGACCGCCGCCAGGCCAATGCCCTGGGCGTTTCGTTTGCCGATATCGGCTCGGTACTGGACGTGGCGGTGGGCTCCAGCTATGTCAACGACTTCCCCAACCAGGGCCGCATGCAGCGGGTGGTGGTGCAGGCCGAAGGCGACCAGCGCAGCCAGGTCGAAGACTTGCTGAAAATTCACGTGCGCAATAACAGCGGCAAGATGGTGCCACTGGGCGCGTTCGTCCAGGCCAAGTGGGTGAGCGGGCCGGTGCAGCTGACCCGTTACAACGGCTACCCGGCAGTGTCGATTTCCGGCGAACCGGCAGCAGGCTACAGCTCGGGCGAGGCGATGGCGGAAGTCGAGCGCCTGGTCGCCCAGCTGCCGCCTGGCGCCGGCCTGGAATGGACGGGGCTGTCGCTGCAGGAACGCTTGTCCGGCAGCCAGGCACCGATGCTGATGGCGCTGTCGTTGCTGGTGGTGTTCCTGTGCCTGGCGGCGCTGTACGAAAGCTGGTCGATACCCACCGCTGTGCTGCTGGTAGTGCCCCTCGGCGTATTGGGTGCGGTGCTGGCCGTGACCCTGCGCGGCATGCCCAACGACGTGTTCTTCAAGGTTGGCCTGATTACCCTGATCGGTCTGTCGGCGAAAAACGCCATCCTTATCATCGAGTTCGCCAAGCACCTGGTCGACCAGGGCGTGGATGCCGTCGACGCTGCGGTGCAGGCCGCCCGCCTGCGCCTGCGCCCCATCGTGATGACCTCGCTGGCATTCATCCTCGGCGTGGTACCGCTGGCCATCGCCAGCGGCGCCAGCTCGGCCAGCCAGCAGGCCATCGGTACCGGGGTGATCGGCGGCATGCTCAGCGCCACCTTGGCGGTGGTGTTTGTGCCGGTGTTCTTTGTAGTGGTGATGCGGCTGGCGGGGCATCGCCAAGCGCATTACGCCGACACACAACCGGTTGCCAAGGAAAGCTGACTGGACAAGCCCCGCGTGACATGGGAGGGTTCCCGGCAATGACTGCCCGGAGCCCTTTTTCATGCCTGATTCACTCCCCCCCTGCTCCACCCTCATCCTTGCCGGCGGCCGTGGCCAGCGCATGGGCGGCCGTGACAAGGGGCTGATCGAATGGAAGGGCGAACCGCTGGTGGCGCATGTGCAGCGGGTGGTGCGGCCACTGAGCGACGACCTGGTGATTTCCTGCAACCGCAACCAGGAGGCCTACCGGGCGTATGCCGACCAGTTGGTGGGCGATGCCGAGGCGGACTTCCCCGGCCCGCTGGCGGGGGTGATTGCCGGGCTCAAGGTGGCGCGGTATGAGTGGGTGGTGCTGCTGGCATGCGATGCGCCGCAGGTTGACCGCGCGTTGATCGAGGATCTGCTGCGGTTGGCAGTGGCGAATGACAGTGCGGCGATGGTGCGCCAGGGTGGGTATTGGCAGCCGATGTTCAGCGTGCTGCCACGGCGGGTGCTGCCGATGCTGGAGCAGGCTTGGGCACAGGGTGAGCGGAGTTTGCAGAGGGCCTTGCTGCGCGAGTCGGTTCAGGGGTTGGAATGTACCGAAAATGATTCCCGGTTGAGCAACTTCAATAGCTCGGAGTTGCTGAAAGGCTGAAGGCATCTCCCGCCTGTTCCGGCCTCTTTGCGGGCGAGCCCGCGAAGAGGCCGGAACAGGCAGTAAGTCATCCGGCAGACAATTCCTCGACACTGATCTCTCGCATCCTGAACTTCTGTACCTTGCCAGTCACCGTCATCGGAAACTCGTCGACAAAGCGGAAGTACCGGGGCACCTTGAAGTGCGCAATCCGCGCCCTCGCCCACTCACGCAGTTCATCCTCACTGGCGGTATGCCCCGGGTGCAGCCGCACCCAGGCCACGATCTCTTCGCCGTACTTGCTGCACGGCACGCCAATCACCTGCACATCGGCCACCGCCGGGTGGGTGAAGAAGAACTCTTCCAGCTCGCGCGGGTAGATGTTTTCGCCGCCACGAATGATCATGTCCTTGCTGCGCCCGACGATGCGCACATAGCCCTGCTCGTCCATCACCGCCAGGTCACCGGTGTGCATCCATCCCTCTTCATCGATACTTTCGGTCGTGGCCTTGGGGTTGTTCCAGTAACCGAGCATCACGCTGTAGCCACGGGTACACAGCTCGCCTATCTCGCCACGCGGCACGGTGTTGCCGTCAACGTCGACCACCTTGTTCTCCAGCCGTGGCTGGGTACGACCGACACTGGTCACCCGGCGCTCCAGGTCATCGTCCGGCCCGGTCTGCAATGACACCGGGCTGGTCTCGGTCATGCCGTAGGCAATCTGCACCTCGGCCATGTGCATTTCGCCGATTACCCGGCGCATCACCTCGATCGGGCAGGTCGCACCGGCCATGATCCCGGTGCGCAGGCTCGACAGGTCGAATTCCGCGCGTTGCGGGTGGTCCAGTTCGGCGATGAACATGGTCGGCACGCCATACAGCGCGGTCGCCTTTTCCTCTGCCACAGCGCGTAGCGTGGCCAGTGGGTCGAAAGCATCGTTGGGGTAGATCAGGGTGCTGCCGTGGGTCATGCAGCCAAGGTTGGCCATGACCATGCCAAAGCAGTGGTACAGCGGCACCGGCACCACCAGCCGGTCGTGCTCGGTCAGGCCCAGGCTTTCGCCGACCATGTAGCCGTTGTTGAGGATATTGCTGTGGCTGAGGGTCGCGCCCTTGGGGAAACCGGTGGTACCCGAGGTGTACTGGATGTTGATCGGGTCGTCGCAGCGCAGTTGCGCCTGGCGCTCGGTCAGGGCCTCACGGCTGATTGCGTCGGCACGGGCCTGTAATTCATGCCAGGCCAGAAATCCTGATGGTGGTGCGGCCGCCAGGCTGACCACGCCGCGCAGCTCCGGGAAGCGCTCGCAGATCAGCGCCCCCGGCTGGCCTGTACTCAGGCCCGGCACCAGGCCCAGCAGCATGGCGTGGTAGTCGGAGGTCTTGAACGCGTCGGCGCAGATCACCCAGCGGCAGCCGGACTGGCCCAGGGCGTAGTCCAGCTCGCTGGAGCGGTAGGCCGGGTTGATGTTGACCAGGATCGCGCCAACCTTGGCACTGGCGAACTGGGTGATGCACCACTCGGCGCAGTTGGGTGCCCAGATGCCCAGGCGGTCGCCGGGTTGTACGCCCAAGGCCATCAGGGCGCGGGCGTGCTGGTCGACTGCAGCGGCCAGTTGGCGCCAGGTGTAGCGCAGGGCTTGGTGGCGGACTACCAACGCTTCGCGGTCGGGGTAGCGGGCGACGGTCGCGTCGAAGGCATCGCCGATGCATTGGCTGAGCAGGGCTTTGTCGGGGTTGCCCTGGGAGTAGCTTGGCTGGGGCATGGGTGTTCTCTTGTTGTTTTTGTATTGTCTGAGCCGGCCTCTTCGCAGGCTTGCCCGCGAAGAGGCCAACACCGATCTAGCGGATGAACACCTGCGGCGTCGTGGTCGACATGTCACCACCCGGCAACTTGATGTTGTTCACTTTCTCCAGCGTATCCGGGTTGAACACCGCCAGGTCGTTGAAGGTGCCGCCCAGGTACAGTTTGTCGCCCTTCTTGTCGAAGGTGACGCAGTAATAGGTGTGCTCCAGATTAGCCGCCTTGATCAGCTTGCGCTGCTTGATGTCGTACTTGGCCAGGCGGTTGAGCACGCCGTAGATCTGGTTCGGGTCCTTGGGCGAACGCAAGCCGGTGAAGTACAGCTCGGTCAGGTCGGCGAACTCCTGCGTGTGGGTCTTGCCGGTCTTCAGGTCGACGCTCAGGTAGCCGTACAACAGCTCGGCCTCGTTCGGGTCCTGCTTGGCATCCTTGAACTTGGCAATGGTGTACAGCATCGAGAACTCGTGGCGGGGGTTCTGGTGCGGCCAGAAGTACAGCACGTCCGGGGCGCTGTAGCCTTTGCGGTTCCAGTTGCGCAGCGGCAAGGCCACCGAATGCTTGCCGGTCTTCACGTCCATCTTGTAAATATCCGGCCCGGCAAAATACAAGGTGCCATCGTCGGCGGTACGCATCAGGTACACCTGACGCGGCATCGGGAAGGTCCGCACTGGCTTTGCCTGCAATCCATCGGCGGTGTTGAACACTTCCAGCCGTGGTGGCTTGACCACGTAGTGGTCGTTCAGCATCTGGGTCGGGTTGACCGTGGCGTACACTTCCTTGCCGTTGGGGCTGATGGCGAACGAGTACATCGACCGGCCCACTTCGCCTGCCACGCTGGACAGGTTGGCGTGGAAGGTGTTCTTGCAGGTGTCCAGGTCGATGCCGTAGATGTCACCGTAGTGGTTGTTCAACACGTAGGCAGTGCGGTTGTCCGGCGCCATCATTGCGGTGCCGGGGCCGAACTTGTCGGGCATGACGCAGCTCTTGTACACCGTATCAGTGGCCACATCGACCACATGCAGGTTGTTCGGGTAGTTGGTCACGATCATGTATTCGTGGCCAGCCTTCAGTGCCGGCCCGGTATCGTCGGCCTGTGCCAGGCCGGTACACGCCATGGCGGCGATGGTGAGCGCGAGTGACGCGCAGCGTCCAGCTTTCATGCGGTTTCCCCTTGTCATTCTTGTTGGGCCGGTCACTTGTCTTTCGGGAACACAGTGCCGAGGTTGCGCCAGTCATCCGCCGAGTTGGTGGCCTGGGCGTTCCAGTCCTGATAGGTGCTCATCATGTCCGGCACCTGGGCCGGCCACCAGCAAGGGTCGGAGCAACCATACAGGTCGGCTTCCATCGGCTGACACAGCGAGCTCACGCCACCAAAGGCGTCCACTTCCCAACCCGGGTCGGTGGTGGCCGTACAGCCGGCCACTGCACTCATGGCCATGACTTCTTCGACGCGGTCTTCGGCAGCGGCCTGTTCGAGGATGCGCGCCTTGTTGTTCAGGGGCTTCAAGTGCTTCATGTCAGTGCGCCTTCCGCGGAGTGATGTAGCGATCGATGAAGGCCGGGTTGGCGGCCATGATGCGGCTGTAGACTTCGATGCCGAAGTCGACCCAGTCGCGCATCAGTTCGCAGTAGTGATACGTCGGGTGCTGCGGGTCGCCGTAGCGCGCATAGCTTTCGTGGTAGCAGCCGCCAGAGCACAGGTTGCGGATACGGCAGCTCTCGCAGCCGGTGTTGCTGCGGTCCAGGCGCTGCGACAGGAAGTTGTTGAGCTGCGCCTGCTTCACGCCCTGGTGCACGTTGCCGAAGGTCGGCAGGCTAGAGCCGGTGAAGCGGTGGCACAGGTTCAGCTCGCCTTCGTGGTCCACCGCCAGCATCTTCAACCCGGCGCCGCACGGCAGCGCCTTCTTGTGGCCTTCGTGGATGTCGGTAATCAGCTGGTGCAGGTTGGAGAATCCGATGTTGCGGTGCTCCAGCGCCGCCTCCAGGTACTTGCGGCCCAGCGCTTTCATATTGGCGAACACCTGCACCAGCTCTTCGCCAGTGAGGTTGAAGTCGGCCATGTCGCCGGAGGTGACCGGGGCAAAGCCCACTTCGGCGAAGCCCATTTCGTTGAACAGGTGGTTCCAGATGGTCTCGACGTCGGTGATGCCACGGGTTAGCGTGACCCGCGCGCCCACCGGGCGGCTGGTGTAGCGCGACAGCAGCAGGTCGGCCTTGCGCCGCACCACGTCATAGGTGCCCTGCCCGCCCACGGTGATGCGGTTGCGGTCGTGCACGGTCTTCGGGCCGTCGATGCTGATCGACAGGCCGAAGCGGTGGGCGTTGAGCCAGTCGATGATCTCTTCGGTCAGCAAGGTGGCGTTGGTGGTCATGATGAACTCCACCGCTTTGCCTGCCTCGGCGAAACGCCGCTCGCAGTAAGCCACCATGTGCTCGATCAACGGCCGGTTGGACAGCGGTTCGCCACCGAAGAACACCACGCTGTAGCGGTCCTCGTTGGGCGATTCCTTGAGCAGCATCTCCACCGAGGCTTCGGCGGTGGCGGTGCTCATCTTCTTGCCGGCGGACGGTTTGTCCAGGTCTTCCTTGTAGCAATAGGTGCAGCTGAGGTTGCAGCCGGTGTTGACGTTGAGCACCACGGTATTCAGCGCAGTGCGCTCGACCTGCCTGAGGGCGATTTCCGGGGTCAGCGGCGAGCCGTCGCTGACCAGCTCCAGCGCGATCAGTTCGCGCAGGGTGTCCTGGATATCGTCGCCGGCAAACTGCTGGCCCAGGCGCTGCATCAGCTCCTCGGCCGAACAACCTTGCTGGCGCAAGGCGTCGATGATGCTGCCTGTCACGGCATCTGTGGCAAACAGCGAACTGCTGGGAATATGGAACAGCATGCGGTCGGCATCGACCTGCACTTCATGCAGGTTGCGTTCGACCAGGTTCAGTAGCGCGCCCATGGCGACCTCCCGATAATCGATCCGTTGGAAAACCGTTGCGCCCTGCCGTTACGGCAGCGGCGGGTTGTTCCAGCGCTGAACGGTGACGATCATGTGCCCTTCGCCAGTCTGGCCACCGTCGGCCAAGGTGGCGATGACCTTCAGGTTACCGGCATTGTTGGTCATCATTTTGCGCTCAGGGTTGGGGCCGGCACCGCCTGGCACGAACACGCCATCGGCCTGCATCTTGCCGGCGAACTTCACGTCCTCATCCTCGACCGCACGTTCGTTGAACGGCTCGACTTTCCAGGTGGCTGGCAGGTAGCCGATGCGCAGAGGCTGGCCGCTGGCGTCTTTACCCCAGGCCTCGGCTTCGAAACGGCCCTGCACTTTCGGTACCGAAGCACCGTTCTCGCCAATGCGGGCAATGGAGAATGCCGGCACGACCTTCACTTCCTCGACCTTGTCGTATACCGCCAGGCTTGCACCTTTGAGCGCGCCCACTGCAACCTCGCGCTGGCCAGGCTTGGCATCGGCGGCTGCGCGGGCCTTGACCCGCACCAGGGTCGGGGTTTGCTCCAGCACTTCGGTCACCTCCACCCCGGCACCCAGGTCGGGCTTGCCGTCCAGGCCGCTGCCTACCAGGGTGATCTCGCTTTCGCCGCCCGCCTTGATAAATGCCGGCTGTACGGCAAGCAGGCGTGCCTTGCCTTCCTTCACCGCAGTGAAGTCCAGGCCACGTTCATCGTGCTCGGCCTCGAACATGCGGCCTTTCATTTCGCCATCCAGTGCCGCGAACACCTGACGCAGGTTGGCGTCTCCCACTTTGACGTTGCCGCGCCATTCATAGCCGTTGTACAGGATTGCCGTGCCACTGCCGTTGAACGGCGTGCCATCGGCATAAGCGCCCTTGACCTCCACCTTGAAGGTATCGCCCTGGTCGGCGGTGACGCTCATCACCCCGCGCACATCGCCCTTGGCCAGCATGTGCCCGCTGAAGGCCCATTGCCCCGGCAGCACATCGGCGCTCGGCTTGGCCTTCTGCCACTCGGCCCAGGCCGGGTTGTCCAGCGGGTAACGCTTGGCAAGTTCCGGTACCACCTGTTGCAGGGCAATCGGCAGCCAGTCGCGGTCACGCGCCTGGGCCTGGTATTCGAGGGACGGCCATTGGCCGAGGTGGAAGTTGACCAGGTGCTCCCATTCCTTGGCCGGGCGACGCTGCAAGGCCACGCGGGCACCGGAGTGGCAACGGCCACAGGTTTCACTGAGCTGGGTATCGAAGTGCTCGACGGTGTTCAGCCGGCGTTCCATGGCGTAGCGCACACCATCGGTTTCGCTGGGCGCCAGGCCCTGCTTGTCGGCCAGGTACTTGACCAGCGTGCGACGGTCGTCGTCGCTGATCTGCAGGCCGTGCATCACCTGCATGCGGGCGATGCTCATCAGCCAGCCTTCCGGCGTTTTTCGCTGGTGGCTGATGCGGCTGTAGGTATCGTTGCCTTCGGGGATATGGCACCCCATACACTTGTTCTGCAACAGGCTCGGGCCCTGCTCGGCCGCCATGGCCTGGGTGCTCAGCAGCGCGGCGGCGACCAGCGCCAGTTTGCCCGCATGCCGCCGGAGTCGAGTCGTCTTCAAGGTCAGACCTCCACGGTTGTTGTTCTTATCGTTTTTCGCACGCTTTGGTACAGCAGGTGTGCATGTGGCAGTAGTGATACAGGAACTGTGCCAGATGCTGCAAAAGCGTTGTCTTTCAGGCTTTTAGGCCGTTTTCTGGTCTTGGCCAGCATCCAGGATGGCTAATTGCAGCGTGCCATTTCGCGACAGGGTGTTTCATCCTGAGACAGGGCCTGCTGCACAGGCCTTCGCGGGCTCGCCCGCTCTCACAGCAATTGCGAAATGCCTGAGTACAGCCACTGTTTCACCACCGTCTCACAGCGTCTCAATGTGCAACAGCGCACACCTGCAATCACAGCCTTGCACCCAGGCAAAACCCAATGCCTTCAACACCTTGCGACCAATTGCCCACCTTGGCACGGCCATTGCGCCTGTGCCCGTCACACCCAATGACAAGAGGCACAGCCCCATGCTTTCTGAACTGCCCATCCTGCCCGCCACCCGCGCCTTTCTCGAACGCAAGCTGAAGATGCGCATCGGCGCCGACTGGCAGGAGGCCGCCAGCGGTCGCACCCTGTCGTTCCGTAACCCGGCCACTGGCGAAGTGCTGGGTGAAGTGCCCGCCGCCGAGGCCGAAGACGTCGACCGCGCCGTGCGCGCCGCACGCCAGGCCTTCGACGACTCGCCATGGAGCCGCCTGCGCCCGCGTGAACGGCAAAACCTGCTGTGGCGCCTGGCCGACCTGATGGAGCGCGACGCCCGCCAGCTGGCCGAGCTGGAATGCCTGAACAACGGCAAGAGCGCCGCCGTGGCTCAGGTGATGGACGTGCAGTTGGCCATCGATTTCCTGCGTTACATGGCCGGCTGGGCCACCAAGATCGAGGGTAGCACTGTCGAGGCCTCCATGCCGTTGATGCCCAACGACCAGTTCCACGGCTTCGTGCGCCGTGAGGCCGTCGGCGTGGTTGGCGCCATCGTCGCGTGGAACTTCCCGCTGCTGCTGGCCTGCTGGAAGCTCGGCCCGGCCCTGGCCACCGGCTGCACCGTGGTGCTCAAGCCAGCAGATGAAACCCCGCTGAGCGTGCTCAAGCTGGCCGAACTGGTCGACGAAGCCGGTTACCCGGCGGGCGTGTTCAACGTGATCACCGGTACCGGCCTTAATGCCGGTGCCGCGCTCAGCCGCCACCCCGGCGTGGACAAGCTGACCTTCACCGGCTCTACCGAAGTCGGCAAGCTGATCGGCAAGGCGGCCATGGACAACATGACCCGCGTCACCCTGGAGCTCGGCGGCAAGTCGCCAACCATCGTCATGCCCGACGCCAACCTGCAGGAAGCGGCTGCGGGTGCGGCCACAGCGATCTTCTTCAACCAGGGCCAGGTGTGCTGCGCCGGCTCGCGCCTGTATGTGCACCGCAAGCACTTCGACAACGTGGTGGCCGACATCGCCGGCATCGCCAATGGCATGAAACTGGGCAGCGGCCTGGACCCGGCCGTGCAAATGGGGCCGCTGATTTCGGCCAAGCAGCAGGACCGCGTCACCGGCTACATCGAGCTGGGTCGCGAGCTGGGCGCGACCATCGCCTGCGGAGGCGAAAGCTTTGGCCCGGGCTACTTCGTCAAGCCGACGGTGATTGTCGATGTCGACCAGCGCCACCGCCTGGTGCAGGAAGAAATTTTCGGGCCGGTGCTGGTGGCGATGCCGTTCGATGACATCGACGAAGTGATCGGCATGGCCAACGACAACCCCTATGGCCTGGGCGCTAGCATCTGGTCCAACGACCTGGCAGCGGTGCACCGGATGATCCCGCGTATCAAGTCGGGGTCGGTCTGGGTCAACTGCCACAGCGCGCTAGACCCGGCATTGCCATTTGGTGGCTACAAGATGTCTGGCGTCGGCCGTGAGATGGGCGCAGCGGCCATCGAACATTACACCGAGCTCAAATCGGTGTTGATCAAGCTCTGACCTCCTGCCTGTGCCGGCCCTTCGGGTTCACCCGCGAAAGGGCCGGCACAGGCAGCCCCAAAACAACAATAAAAAACCATGGAGCACACCATGAGGCACACTCTCGCCTGCACGCTGACCCTGCTGATCACCGCCCCCTTCACCCAAGCCCACGAGCTGTACAACCACAACGGCACCACCCTCAACGCCGACCTCGAAGCCCTGTTTGGCGTGTTCCACAGCGACGAAAGCTTCAACCAGGCCGGCAACCGCCAGCCCGGTAGCACCGCCTGGCAGGAGGGCTACGTCAAATACGGCCTCAGCGGCAGCCAGGCCCTGCCCGATGCAGGCGCATTCTACGGCGCGTTCAACCTGCTCAGCTCCGCCACCTGGGGCGACGGCGACGCCGCCGGCCTGACCTTGGGCGACGAACGCCGCACCGCCATCGAAGACCTTTACCTGGGCTGGCGCTCGGCCAACCTGTTCCCGGCTTTGGGCGAAGATGGCGTAGACATTTCTGGCGGCCGCCAGGTGGTGACACTGGGTGACGGCTTCCTCATTCAGGGTGACCCGGTGAACCTGGGCAAGGTCGACCTGGGCGCCAACTTCGACCGTGGCGGCGCCTACTACCTGGCCGCCCGTAAAGCCTTCGACCGCACCGCAGTCCTGCGCCTGGGCGGCAAACAAGGCTGGCGCGGCGACCTGATGTGGCTGAAGTCCGACAACCATTACCAGGCCGACACGTCGCTGGCAGTAGCCAACCTGGAACACGTCGCCGACGCCGGCACCGTGGGCCTCAGCTGGATACGCGGCCTGGACGTTGACCAGCGCTACGCGCAGATCATGGGTCTGGAGCACCGCGACGGCATGGACACCGCCAGCCTGCGCGGGCGCGGTAACCTGGGCGTGAAAGACCTGGAGCTGGCCGCCGAATACGTGACCCAGGACAAGGCCGGCGGGCGTGAGAATGCCTGGTACCTGGAGGGCAGCTGGACGTTCTCCGAGCTCCCCTGGTCGCCCACCGCCACCTACCGCTACAGCCGCTTTTCCGAAGGTTTCGACCCACTGTTCTATGGCCTGAGCCGGGGTTATGGCACCTGGTTCCAGGGTGAAGTGGCGGCCAACTATGCCGGGCCGTTCAACAAGAACAGCCAAGTGCACCACATGGCGCTCAAAGGCAAGCCGCGGGACAACCTGACTGTGGGCGCACTGTACTTCGACTTCGACACGCTGGACACGGACCCGGGCAACCTCGGCGGGCGGGAGCTGGACCTGTATGTGGAATGGATGGTCAACGACCACCTGCTGATCAGCCCGTTGGTGGGGTTCTACAAGCCGGAGCGCAGTGCGGATAATGGGGGCACGCAACTGGGTAGCCGGGATACCGGAGCCTATATGCAACTGATTGTCGGCACCTTCTTCTGACTCAAGGCCCTATCGCAGGCAAGCCAGCTCCCCCGGTACTGCACAAAGCCTGAGCCTTGTGCAGTACCGGGGGAGCGCACTCAGCTGGAAAAGCTGCTAGCCCCTTGACTCAACGCCTCCTCGACAAAGTCCAGGCGGTCCTGCCCAAAGAACATCGCCTCACCCACAAAACAGGTCGGCGCACCAAACACCCCACGCGCCACAGCCGCTTCGGTCGCCTGCTTGAGCGCCGCCTTCACTTCACCGTCAGCCGTCAGTGCGTGAAAAGCCTGTGGATCGAAGCCTGCCGCTGTCAGTGCTTCATCCAGAACGGCGCTGTCGCCCAGGTTACGCCGCTGCCCCCACAGCCCATTGAACAGCGCCGACAGCAATGACTCGAACCGCTCCGGTGAATGCAACTGGGTGCCGATCACGCCGCGCATCAAGCTCAGCGTATTGACCGGGAACCCCGGCGGCATGCCGAAGGGCACGCCATACCGAGCGGCAAAGCGCGCCAGGTCGGTGAACATGTAGCGGCCCTTGGCCGGGATCATGGCCGGCGAAGCATTGCCAGTCGCCTGGAAAACGCCTCCCAGCAAAATTGGCCGGTAGCGCAGTGTGGCACCCTGGCGAGCGCACAGGCCCGGCAGTTGCGTCCAGGCCAGGTAGCTGGCCGGGCTGCCCAGGTCAAAATAGAAATCGAGGGTGTTGTGCATGGGTTTCGGTCCTTGCTGGGTGAGAGGGGCTTACCAACGTTCCATCCAGGGGCGCAGGTCCAGTTCGAATGTCCAGGCGTCTCGCGGCTGGGCGTGCAAGAACCAGTAACTGTCGGCAATGTGCGCGGGGTCGAGGATGCCATCCTGATCCTTGAGGGCGTAACGCTCGGGGAAGCTGTCACGGATGAATGCCGTGTCGATGGCCCCGTCTACCACCACATGCGCGACATGGATGTTCCGCGGCCCCAGCTCGCGCGCCATGCTCTGGGCCAGGGCACGCAAGCCATGCTTGGCCCCGGCAAAAGCGGCGAACCCGGCTGCACCACGCGTGCCAGCCGTGGCGCCAGTGAACAGAATGGTGCCACGCTCACGTTGGACCATGCGCCGGGCAACTGCTTGAGCCGTGAGAAAACCGGCAAAGCAGGCCATTTCCCAGATCTTGAAGTACTTGCGCGGGGTTTCTTCAAGAATGCTGCAGGGAACATTGGCACCGATATTGAAGACAAACGCCTCGATAGGGCCAATATCACGCTCGATAGTCTCGACCAGCGCGGCCACTTCATCCTCCTTGCGCGCGTCAGAACCAAACCCATGGGCCTGGCCGCCGGCAGCGTGTATTTCCTCCAGCAACGGTTGCAGTTTTTCGGCCTGGCGCCGGGTCACGCAAGCGACATAACCCTCGCGGGCGAAGCGCTTGGCAATCTCACCCCCGGTGGCGTCGCCCGCACCAATCACCAGCACTACTTTTTGTTGTTCTGCCATGCCTGCCTCCATTGGTGAATGATCGTTTAGTAAACGAACGCTATGTTAAGATCGCGATCATCGTCAAGTCCGTGTGCAGAGGCATGTGAATGCGCTACTCCCATGAACACAAACAGCAAACCCGCGAGCGGCTGCTGGCCAGCAGCGGCGCGCTGGCCAAGCGGGGAGGTTTTTCCAGCACCGGCGTGGCCGGGCTGATGAAAGCGATCGGCCTGACCGGCGGCGCCTTCTACAACCACTTCCCGTCCAAAGACGACCTGTTCACTGAAGTGGTACGCCAGGAGCTGTGCAACAGCCCGCTGGCACGCCTGGCCAGTTCGGGGGCAAGCCGCGAGCGGCTGGGCCGTTGCCTGCAGCAATACCTGAGCCTGGCCCACCTGAACAATGCCGAGGGTGGCTGCCCGCTGCCGCCGCTGGGTGTGGAAATCGCCCGGGCCGCCGCACCCGTGCGCGAAGAGGCCGAGCACTGGCTGGTCAGCCTGCATCAGGCCTGGAGTGCAACACTGGAGGATGATCAACTGGCCTGGGTGCTCATCAGCCAATGCGTCGGTGCGTTGATGGTCGGGCGCATGCTGGCCACTGAGCGGGTGCAGTCGCAGGTGCTGGACGCAAGCCGCCAGTTTGTCGAAAAGGCTCTGCATGAAGCGGATTAGCCTGCTACTGGGCCTCACGCTGGCGCTGCCCGCGCTTGCCGAACAAGCGTGCCCACCCGGGCAATACCAAGTGTGCCTGATGGGGTGTTTTTGTGCACCGATAGACCCTGGTCAGGCCGGCCAGATTCTCAAGGATGTGGAGGTCATGGCGTCTTCCAGCCTGACGTTCGCCTTGCGCCAGGCCAGGGATGAGGCCACCGCCAACGGCGTCGAGCCAATCCCGCTGCATATCCGGGCGCAACTCGAACCTTGGTACGACTTTGCCGTGCTTGACGCAGCGCGCTTCCGGGTGGGTGACGAACAGCAGATGAGCGCGGCCAATGCATTGTTGCAAAACCCTGATGTGAACGCTGTGACGCTGATCGACACGATCATCTTCCGCCGGGCCGACGACGCCGAAAACAACGTGGCCTTGTGGGCGCATGAGCTCAAGCATGTGCAGCAATATCAGGAACTGGGGGTAGAGGAATTCGCCCGGCGCTATACGCGCGACTACGACGACCTGGAGGGACCGGCCTACAAGATCGAGGCAGAGGTGGGCAAAGCACTGCGCGAACGCGGCTCGGGCCAGGCCAGATAGCAGCAGCGGTGCGCGACGCTGTGGGCGCGTCCGCTGCGCTTGGTTTTTCAGGACGCCGCCGATGCCTCTTCTGCCACCTGCTCTCGGCTGGCATAACGCTGCGCCAACACCGCGCAGACCATCAGCTGGATCTGGTGGAACAGCATCAGCGGCAAGATCATCGCACCAATGCCGCTACCCACGAACAACACCTGGGCCATCGGTACTCCGGTCGCCAGGCTCTTCTTGGAGCCGGCGAACAGGATGGTGATACGGTCTTCCAGGTCAAAGCCCAGCACCTTGCTCAGCAGACGAGTGCCGAACAGCACCACCGCCAGCAAAATCCCGCACACGGCGAACAACCCGGCCAGATGCTGCGGCGATACCGTGTGCCACAGCCCGGTGACGACTGCCTCGCTGAAGGCGGTGTACACCACCAGCAAGATCGAGCCCTGGTCCACCACCTTGAGCCAACGGGCATTGCGCTTGACCCAGGCGCCGATCCAGCGCCGCGCAATCTGCCCCGCCACGAACGGCACCAGCAGTTGCAGGGTGATCTTCAGCACGGCATCCAGGCCAGAGCCGGTGTCGCCACTGGCGCCCAGCAGCATCATCACCAGCAACGGGGTAAGGAAGATGCCCAGCAGGCTGGACGCGGCAGCACTGCAAATGGCCGCCGGCACATTGCCACGGGCCAGCGAAGTGAACGCGATGGCCGACTGCACGGTAGCAGGCAAGGCACACAGGTAGAGCACGCCCAGGTACAGTTCATTACCCACCAGCGGCACGAACAGCGGCTTGAAGGCCAGGCCCAGCAGCGGGAACAGCACAAACGTGCAGGAGAACACCAGCAGGTGCAGGCGCCAGTGCCCGGCACCGGCAATGATCGCCTCACGCGACAGCTTGGCGCCGTGCAGGAAGAACAGCAGGCCGATGGCCAGGTTGGTCAGCCAACCGAAATACACTGCGCCATCGCCCGAGCAAGGCAGCACGGTGGCTATCAGCACCACCCCGAGCAAGGCCAGGGTGAAATTGTCGAATAACATGCGCAAATACTTCATCACTGTGTCCATCTTGTCATTGTGCAAGGGCAAACGATAAGGTCTGCGGCTTTTCGCCGCTAACGCCGGAACCCCCACTGGTATCGCTCAACGGACACGCTCCACAAAAGGACCCCCACCATGCCCCTCTCCCGCCTGGCCGCGCTCGCGGCCGCCATTACCCTCACCTTGGGCCATGCCAACGCCAAGGCCGATGACCAGCTGCAAGCCAAGGTAGACCGTATCATCCGCCCACTGATGCAGGCGCAAGGCATCAGTGGCATGGCCGTGGCCATCTACGCCCGCGACCACGCGCACTACTTCAGCTACGGCGTGGCCAGCAAGGCCGACAACGTGCCGGTGAGCCGTGACACGCTGTTCGAGATCGGTTCGGTGAGCAAGACCTACACCGCCACCCTGGCTGCACTGGCCAGTGCCGAGGGCCAGTTGGACCTCACAGCGCCGGCCAAGCGCTACCACCCGGCGCTGGCCGGCACGCCCATCGGCGACGCGACGGTGCTGGAACTGGGCGCCTACAGTGCCGACTGCCTGCCCTTGCAGTTCCCGGATGCAGTGCAAAGCCCGCAGCAGGTCGTCGATTTCTTCCGACACTGGCAGCCCCACGCCAAGCCCGGTACGCAACGCTGCTATTCCAACCCTAGCCTTGGCTTGTTTGGTGACCTTGCCGCCCGCGCGCAGCACCAGCCGTTCGCCACACTGATGACCGAAGGCCTGCTGCCGAAAATGGGCCTGGGGAACACGTACCTGCACATCCCGGCCAGCGCCCAGGGCCTTTATGCCCAAGGGTACGATGCCGCCGAAAAACCGGTGCGCGTTGGCCCCGGCCCGTACGCCGACGAAGCCTACGGCATCAAGACCAGTGCCAGCGACTTGCTGCGTTACGTGCGCCTGCAGATGCAGCCTGAAGGCTTGCCACCGGCACTGGTGAAAGCCATCGACATCACCCAGCAAGGCTACTTCCAGGTCGGCGCCATGACGCAGGGCCTGGGCTGGGAACGCTACCCCTATCCGGCAACCCTGGCCACGCTGGTCGATGGCAACAGCCCGCGGCTGATCCGTGAACCCCAGGCAACCACACGCTTGCAACCGGCCCTGCCCGCCCAGCCGGCTGCCTGGTACAACAAGACCGGTTCAACCAACGGTTTTGGGGCCTACGCCGCGTTCGTGCCTTCCGAACAGCTGGCGATCGTGTTGCTGGCCAACCGAAACTACCCGAACGAAGCGCGGGTGCGCGCCGCCTTCGAGATACTGTCCGGCCTGTAGTACGAGCAGCGATTGTCGAACAAAACGACAGAAATGTAGTGCCAAAAAATATTCACTACAAAATGGTTGACGCCGTTCATCGCCCTTGTGCATGATGAAGCCGTCTCCCCGATCGGGAGCGGTGGCAAGGGTGTTCCAGACGGCCTGCGCGGTAACGCAGGCCGTCCGTGGAGAGGGAAACTGTCCAAAAGGCAGCGTGAGAAAGCCCCTGTTGCGATGCTGCTGTAGCAGCCTTGGTAGTGCGCTACACCGTGGTAGCGCCAACTGTGAAAATCACCTACGAATGGGTAATGGGGGCTTTATGATGAACTTGAACAACAATCCGACTATCGACCAATTGGCCCAGCTGTTCGCCGTGCGCAAAGACAGCCTTGACGACCACCTGCTGTGGGTCAGCCAAACCGGTGAAGTGCGCCTCGACCGCCTGCCACCGAACACCGTCGAAGATGAATTTGAAGAGCACCTGCCCAGCATGCGTGCACGCTTCAAGGTCTACCGCCGTGGCCAGGGCTACGTCGGCAAGAAGGCCGCCGCCGACACCGAGTTCGTTGGCCGCGTGCTGCAGACCCTGCAACAAGAATGGCCCGCTGCCCGTGAGCAGCAGGCAGTCAAGGTGATCGAACCGCTCAATTGAGGGTTCCCGCCTATACCTGAGCCCGGCCCACTTTGGCCGGGCTTTTTCATGCCTGGCGCCGCTGGCTGCAGTTTTCTGGCAAGGGCAAGGCACCGGTTGCCATCGCCCGGGCGCGGTTGACACCCCATACCAGGGCGCGGGTCATGGTCTCACCCGGCCGTGTCGGGTAGTACTCCTCCAGCAGTGCGCGCCCATCTCCAGCGTACAACCCCAAAAACAGCTGGGTGGCCCCCAGGCGTGACAGGCGCACCTGCACATCCAGCGTGGTGCCGTCACTGAGGGCTTCATCGTGGCTGCGGCTGTGCAGTTGGGCGTCGGCCCACTGCCAATAGGTCTGTTCCCTGACTCGCATGAGCATTCAATCCTCCGTTACTGGAATGCCCCACCAGAAAACCACAACCTCGGCCAGCCGGCGAGTGCTACCCGGCAATGCCATGAGGCGGATCAACAAAGCGCAATAAAAACCCCGCCATTCAGCGGGGTCATGTAGGGGGCGGGATTCACTTCTTCAGCGGAACCCGCGGCATGAAGCGGCCTTTTTTGCTGCGCTGCAGGTGTGCAGGCTGGAGCTGTTCGGAATCATCCAGCGTCATGTGGGCGAAGCCCAGACGAAAGGCCGCCTGGCCGCAACGCACCTGGCTGTTGATCGGGAACGCGTCATTCAGGTCTTCGAAAAAGGATTCGCTCATGCCCTGTCTCCCTCCAGTGGCGGTCGCGTCGGCAACCAGAAGAGCTGCCCAGGAAACGCGGCCTGTGAAAATGAGACTAGCTGGTCATTTGCGGACCGCCCGGACAAGATTCCGGCACCCGACCAGTGGCAACCCGCTCTACTTCAAGCGCACTGCCGTACCGGTGGCAAATACCACGACCATACCGCCCTGTACCGACGGAATACTGATCTCGAAATCCACACCCACTACCGCATCGGCTTGCAACTGGCGTGCCCGAGCCTTGAGTTCTTCGGTTGCCTGCTCGCGCGCCTCGCGCAGCGCGCGCTCCAGGGTTTGCGAACGGCCGCCGAACACATCACGAAAGCGTGCAAAGAAATCGCGCACGAAGTTGATGCCCTGCACCGATTCGAAGCTGACCACGCCCAGGTATTCGGCAATCGGGCGGCCTTCGAGATGGCTGGTGGTAGAAATGATCATGGGTGCGCTCCGCTGGCCTGGCAAAAGAGGCCGATTCTAACAGAGCGCAGTCCGGCAGATGGGGCCGCTTTACGCGTTGGCCGCGCGCAAGCGTTGGCCAAGCCGCGCACCAAACACGTTCACCAGCAACCCGGCCATCACCAGCAATGCCCCCCAACCTTGGGTTGCGGTCAGCCGTTCGCCCAGCAGCAATGCCGACGAACTCAGGCCAATCACCGGCACCAGCAACGAAAAAGGTGCCACCTTGCCAGCCGGGTGGCGTGACAACAGCTTGCTCCACAAGCTGTAGCCAAGCATGGTGGCGACAAAGGCCAGGTACGCCAACGCCAGCACCGAGCTCCAGCTGATGTTGGCCAGCGCATGGCCAATGCGCTCAGGCCCTTCCAGCCACCAGGACAACGCCAGGAACGGCAACGGCGGGATCAGGCCGCCCCAGATCACCAGTGCTACCAGGTCAACCGAACCAAACCGCCGGGTGATGATGTTACCCAGGCCCCACATGGCACCGCCGCACAGGGTCAGCACCAGCGCCAGCATGGGTACATGGCCGCCGTCTTCGCTGCCGATCAATGCCAGGCCGCTGGCCGCCACCAGCAGCCCCAGCACGCTGGCCAGGCGCAGCCGCTCACCCAGGAACAATGCCGCGAAACCGAGGGTGAAGAACGCTTGCGACTGCAAAATCAAAGAGGCCAGCCCTGGCGGCATGCCGCTGTACATGGCCTGGAACAGGAAGGCGAACTGGCCCAGCGAAATGGTGGCCCCGTAGGCGATCAGCCAGCGCCACGGCAGTTTGGGCCGCCTGACCAGCAAGATCGCCGGAAACGCCACCAACAAGAAGCGCAATGCTCCCAGCAACATCGGCGGCAAGCCATCGAGGCCAACCTTGATGACCACGAAGTTGACTCCCCAGGCGACAATCACCACCAGGGCGATGAGCAGGTCCTTGAGCGGCATTGCGGGTTCCTTCTTCAGGCTTTTCTAGACATATTTCGTTACAGCATAAGGCTATTCCTTCGGCAGCGACCAGCACAGTTGTGGCCAAGGGTTGCGCAACAGTGACTGTTACTGCATCCGTTCAATCCCGAAAGCCAGGCGCGGTCTTTTCCAGCATCCGCAATAGCGCCGCCCATGCCAATTGCAGTGCATCCGGGTCCGCCAGCTCCCCCTGCTTCACCCCCCTGCCAGGGTCATTGAATTGCCGCTCGGTATGCGCGCACACCGCCGGGGGCGGAAAAACCAGTTGCCCGGCACTCTGCGCCGCCAACTGGATCTCGCAGGCTTTCTCCAGGTAATACATGCGTAGAAAAGCTTCGACCACGCTGCGCCCGGTTGTCAGCAGGCCATGGTTGCGCAGGATCATCACCGGCTTGTCGCCCAGATCGGCCACCAGCCGTTGCTGCTCATCCATGTCCAGCGCAATACCCTCGTAAGCGTGGTAAGCCACCTTGCCGTAAAACTCCATAGACATCTGGTTCACCGGCAGCAGCCCACATTCCAGCGCCGCTACTGCACACCCGGCCCGGGTATGCGTGTGCAGCACGCACTGGGCATCCTCGCGGGCGGCATGAATGGCGCTATGAATGACGAAGCCGGCCGGGTTGACCGAGTGCGGCGTGGGTTCCACCAGCCTGCCCTGCAGGTCGATCTTCACCAGGCTGGAGGCCGTGATTTCATCGAACAGCAGGCCGTACGGGTTGATGAGAAAGTGATGCTCCGGCCCCGGCAGACGCAGGGAAATGTGGGTGAAGATCAGGTCACTCATGCGAAAGTGCGCGATCAGCCGATAACAAGCCGCCAACTCCTGGCGCAAGTGCTGTTCCGTTGCGGTCATGGTCATTGCCCTGATTGATGAAATGGCACGAAACTACTTGGTCGCCCAGGCATTGAAGCGCTGTTCCAGCTCTTCGCCATGGTCAACCCAGAATTCCACATTCATCGCCAGCGCCCCTTGCAGGTTCTGTGGTGAAGTGGGCACCCAGTCGGCCAAGGCCGGGTCAAGCCTGGCAGCAGCCTGGGTATTGGTAGGCCCATACGGAATCTGCTGCACATAACGCACCTGGGTATCCGGTTGATTGGCATAGGCAATCAGCCGATTGGCCTGATCCACATGCCGCGAGCCTTTTATGATCGCCCAGTAATCCATGCCATACAGGCTACCGGGCCACACGACGGCCAGCGGGCTGCCCTGTTGTGCTGCCACGGCGATGCGGCCGCTGTAGGTGGAGGTCATCACCACATCGCCTGCAGTCAACCACTGCGCTGGCTGGGCGCCCGCGTCCCACCACTGGATGTAGGGCTTGAGTTCACTCAGTTTGGCGAAGGCACGTTCAACCCCGGCCGGAGTCGACAGTACTTGGTAGACATCTTCAACCTTGACCCCATCGGCCAGCAGGGCGAACTCCAGGTTGTACACCGCACGCTTGCGCAGGCCGCGCTTGCCCGGGTACTTGTTCACATCCCAGAAGTCGGCCCACGATGTCGGTGCCTGGGCCAGCTTGTTGCGGTCGTAAGCGATCGCCACGCTCCACACCAGCGCAGCCGAGCCGCAGTCCTGCGCTGCATCAGGGATCAGTTCGGCGGCACGGCCCAAGCGTTTCCAGTCAAGGTGCTCGTACACGCCCTCGTCACAGCCACGCATCAAGTCCGGCCCTTCGATCTGCACCACGTCCCAGTCGACGTTACCGGTGTCGGCCATCACCTGGATCCGCGCCATCTCGCCGTTGTATTCGCTCTGGATCAACTTGCTGCCGTCCTGCGCACTGAACGGCTTGAAGATCGCCTCGTCCTGAGCCTTCTGGCCAGCACCACCATAAGCGACCACGACCATCTCTGGCGCGGCCTGCGCACTGCCCAGGCCAAGGGCCAGCAGCGCCGTACAAAGGCCGCTCACACATGGGAATACCTGCATCGTAGTTTCCTCCTTCCGGTGCCGCGAAGGCCCGTTTTCTTGTTGTTGTGAGGTCACGCCCTCGCCGTGAGGGTGAACAAAACCTAGTCGCGCACCAGTAAAAAAACAAGTTGATTTTTTACTGGCGCTACACTTTCATAAACAAAACAAGAACAACACCGCACCGGAGCCGCCTGTATGCAGACCGCCTTCCCTCACCTGTTCGAACCCTTGCAGATACGCGGCAAACGCCTGAAGAACCGCATCATGTCCACCGGCCACGACACCTGCCTGCCTACCGACAATCTGGTGAATGACAAGCTGATCGCCTACCAGCGTGACCGCGCCGCGGGGGGCGTAGGCCTGATCGTGCTGCAAGTTGCCGGGGTGCATGACAGCGCCCGTTACACCTCGCATGTGCTGATGGCCACCGACGATGCCTGCATCGACGGCTACCGCCAGCTTGCCGAGGCCTGCCATGCGCACGGTACCGTGGTGCTCTCGCAGCTGTTTCACCCCGGGCGGGAGATCATGGAGTCGGCAGACGGCCTGTTGGCGGTGGCGTACTCGGCGTCTTCGGTGCCCAACGAACGCTTCCGCGTCATGCCGCGCGCGCTGGACCAGGCGATGATCGATGAAATCGTCCAGGGCTACGCCAGCGCCGCCCGCCGCCTGCACCAGGCCGGGCTGGATGGTGTCGAGGTGGTGGCCAGCCATGGCTATCTGCCCGCGCAGTTCCTCAACCCACGTGTGAACCTGCGCAGCGACGGCTACAACGGTGAACTGGAACAACGCCTGAGGTTCCTGCGTGAAGTGCTGGCCGCCGTGCGAGCCGCCACCGGCGAGCAGTTCATCATCGGCCTGCGCATCAGCGCCGACGAACGTGACAGCCAGGGCCTGAGCGAGGATGAGTCACTGGCCGCCGCAGTTGCCTTGCAGGGCCAACTCGACTACCTGCACATCGTCGCCGGCACTTCAGCATCACTGGGTGGCGCCCTGCATATCGTGCCGCCCATGGCCATCGAGCCCGCCTACCTGGCCCGCGAGGCCGCTACCTTCAAGCAACAGCTGGCTATCCCGCTGTTCGTGACCGGGCGCATCAACCAGCCCCAGGAAGCCGAACTGATTCTGGCCCGCGGCCAGGCCGATGTCTGCGGCATGACCCGAGCCTTGATCTGCGACCCGTTGATGCCGAACAAGACCGAACGCGGCCAGGTCGAAGATGTACGCGCCTGCATCGCGTGCAACCAGGCGTGCATCGGCCACTTCCACCGTGGCCTGGCCATCTCCTGCATCCAGCGCCCCGAAACCGGCCGAGAACTGCAATACGGGCAACTGACGCCCACGGCCAGCCCCAAGCGCATCCTCGTGGCCGGCGGCGGGCCAGCTGGCATGAAGGCCGCCGCCGTGGCCGCTGCCCGAGGGCACCAGGTAACACTGTACGAGGCCGGCCCCCAGCTCGGCGGCCAGGTGCTGCTGGCCCAGTTGCTACCGCGCCGCGCCGAGTTCGGTGGGGCCAGCACCAACCTGCAGCGGGAAATGGCCCTGGCCGGCGTGGAAGTCGTGCGCAACACCCGGGTCGACCGCACCTTGGTCGAGCGCGAGCGCCCCGACCTGGTCATTGCCGCCACCGGTGCCACCCCTTACTGGCCAGCGTTCGAACGCACCGGTGACTTGCAGGTGGTCGACGCCTGGCAGGTATTGCGCAATGAAGTGAAGCCGGGGCGCTCGGTGCTGGTCATCGACTGGCGCTGCGACTGGATCGGCCCAGGCATCGCCGAACGCCTGGTGCGCGAGGGGCATCACGTGCAGCTGGCGGTTAACGGTACCCATTGCGGCGAAAGCCTGCCGCTGTACGTGCGTGATCAACTGGCCGGCGAGTTGCATCGCCTGGGCATCCCCATCACCCCTTACGCGCGCCTGTATGGCAGCGACGACAACACGGTGTACTTGCAGCACACCGCCAGTGGCGAGCCGATGATCTTCGAGGGTATCGACACCCTGGTGCTGTGCCTGGGTCATCAGCCTGAAGACAGGCTGGCCAGCGAGCTGGCTGGCCTGGTGGAAGTGCGGCGCGTTGGCGACTGCCTGGCGCCGCGCACCGCCGAAGAAGCGATTCACGACGGCCTGACGGTTGCCTGGTCGCTCTGAGGCTGTACATACTGCGGCTTTTACGATGGACCGACGTGCATGAGCCAACTTCCCCAGCCCCCCGCCAGTGAAGCCGGGGGCGCAGCGCCGCAGTTTCTGGGCACCCGCATCCGCGGCCTGCGCAAGCGCCGTGGCATGACGCTGGCGGAGTTGGCTGCACACAGTGAACTGACTGCCGGTTATATCAGCCAGCTGGAGCGCAACCTTTCCTATCCGTCGATCCCCGCGTTGTTCAACATCGCCCGCAGCCTGGGCGTGACCATCCAGTGGTTCTTTGCCAGCGAAGCCACCACCGCCCCCGAAGACCAGGGTTACGTTGTCCGGCGCAACAGCCGCCTGAGCGTGCATTACGAAGATGGCATTGTCGATCAGTTGCTTACCCCGCAACCCAACCGCCAGCTGGAAATCCTGCACTCACGCTTCCCCCCGGGCACCTACAGCCAGCAAAGCTACAGCCATGAGGGTGAAGAAGCTGGCTACCTCCTCAGCGGCAGCTTCGAGCTTTGGGTGGGCGAGCGGCATTTCCAGCTGGGTGAAGGCGACAGTTTCAGCTTTTCCAGCCAGGAACCCCATCGCTATGGCAACCCCGGCGAAGTGGATGCCGTGGTGATCTGGGTGATCACGCCGCCAACATTTTGAAGCACTCCCGCAGGCCTTGGTAACACTGCTGACCCTCGATAGGGTCTACCTTGAGGCCGGCACGGCTGCGCAAAATCCTGGGTGAAGACGCCGCGTTACGCGTGGTAGTGGTCGACCGCGGCGCAAAAATCGGTGCCGCCTTGGGCGACGAGCTTGGCAACTACGCGGTGATGTCCTGCCAGCACGCGATTCCACTGGAGCGCAATGGGGCCGTGACAGGCCCCATCCTTGCCATCAGGCAGCAGCAAACAGCTCGTTGGCAATCTGAGCCTGGGCAGCGTCAATCGCCTGGCTACGGTGTTCCGGGCCATAGGCCAGGCCATGGGCGCGGACGATTTCCAGGTCGGTGACACCGATGAAGCCCAGGAACACTTTCAGGAAGTCCTCATGCCCCGCGCCCGTCGGCTGGCCAGCGTGCAGGCCTCCGGCGGTGGAAACCAGCACCACCTTCTTGTCGCCACAAAGGCCTTCCGGGCCAGCTTCGGTGTAGCGGAACGTTTTGCCGGCAACGGCCACGCGGTCGATCCAGGCCTTGAGTTGGGTCGGTACTGTGAAGTTGTACATCGGCGCGCCAATGACTACAGCATCAGCAGCCAGGAATTCTTCCAGGGTTTCAGCACTGAGCTTGGCTTCAAAAGCCTGGGCAGCATCGCGCATGTCTTCAGGGGTACCGGCAGCTACCAAGGTGGCGGCGGAAAAGTGGGCGATGGCGTCAGCGGCCAGGTCACGGTAAACCACTTCCACGCTTGGGTCGGCTGCTTTCCAGGCCTCGACCACTTCGCGGCTCAGCTGGCGGGAGGCGGAATTGTCGCCCAGGATGCTCGAATCGATGTGCAACAGTTTCATGGGACTCTCCTGTGATTGAAGACCGCGTCAGTGGGCGATCACGATGGGGAGAATCCTACCGGGGTGCGCAATGGCTGATAAGGAGGCAAAAATGCGTTAGTTTGTCCCACAGGTGGAACAGTGAGACAGGCCCATGCAAGACCTTAACGACCTCTTTTACTTCGTGCGCGTCGTCGAAGCCGGTGGATTCGCCGCAGCCGGGCGCCAGCTGGGCATCCCCAAGTCGCGCCTGTCGCGGCGCATCGCCGAACTGGAAGAACGCCTTGGCACGCGCCTGCTGCAACGCACCACGCGGCAGCTCAAGCTCACCGCCGTAGGTGAACGCTACCTGCATCATTGCCAGGCCATGCTGCTGGAAGCCGAAGCTGCCGATGAAGCCGTAGCCAGCATGAGCAGTGAACCGCGCGGGCGCTTGCGGGTGTCATGCCCGGTGGCGCTGGCACACGCGTTCCTGCCAGATGTGATCAGCCGTTTTCTTGAGCAGTACCCGCTGGTGCAACTGGACATGGTGCTGCTCAACCGCCGGGTCGACCTGATTTCCGAAGGCATCGACGTAGCGCTGCGCGTGCGTGACCTGGGCGATGAAGACCCGGCGCTGGTCACCCGCCGCCTTCGCCAGGCGCAAATGCAGCTGGTGGCTGCCCCCGGGTTCGCCGATCACATTCGCGAACCTGCAGAGTTGGCGTCGTTGCCCGTGCTGGGGGCCGCCGAAGCCGACCGCTTGGTACACTTCCGCCTGCTCGGTCCACAGGGCAAGCAGCAGGAAATTGCCCTGGAACCGCGCCTGGCCATTGATGATTTCGTAGTACGTAATGCTGCTGTACGGGCCGGACTAGGGTTCACTGCGCTGCCCAGCATGTTCTGCGAAGAAGAACTGGAACGCGGCGAGCTGGTGCGCCTGCTGCCCGAGTGGTCATTGCCGGGCGGGTATCTGCAGGCCGTGTATCCGCACCGGCGTGGTTTGCTGCCTGCTGTGCGGGTGTGGATCGATCACCTGGCAGCGTCATTCGAAGCTTGTGGAGAGCGGTATGTCTGAAAGGAAGATGAGCGAAGCCCAAGTGGCGGCGTTTTGCCTGAGCCTGCCGGGTGCGCGAGAAGACTACAAATGGGGTGGCATTCGGGTGTTTTCAGTAGCGGGCAACAAGATGTTCGCCGTGCTCGACCTCGCCGGTGCGGGTTTGTCGTTCAAGGTGGCCGATGAACTGTTTCTCGGCTACTGCGACCGCCCAGGGGTAAGACCTGCGCCCTATCTGGCGCGGGCAAAATGGATCAGCATGGCGCAGCCCTACCCCATGGGGCGTGATGAGCTGACAGATTTGCTGCAGCGCTCGCACCAGTTGGTGGTGCGCCGGCTGCCGAAGCGCTTGCAGGTAGGGTTGATGATGTGAACTACCTGTACCGGCCTCCCGCGGGCTTACCCGCGAAGAGGCCAGTACAGGCAATAATCAATTGAAGGGCAGATAACGCCCCTCAAAAAACAGCCAGTCCGCCCAGAACACCTGGTGCACCAGCACAATCCCCCAGCACACCAGCTGGTACGAAACCTTGCGGGTCTTGTGCCGGAACACCTGCTGCGCCACCAGTGCCCCCGGCCAGCCACCCAACAGCTCACTGGCATGCAGCACTTTCTCGGGCGTACGCCAGGCCTGGGTACGCGCCTGTTGCTTATCCTGCCAATACAGCAACAGGCTGATCAGGCTCATGGCCGGGTACAGCGCCAGCGGCCACCAGGCCTGGTCGTTCCAGGCCATGCGCGCAGCACCCAACCCGGGCAACAGGCACAATACCCCCAACAGCAGCAGTTTCAGGCGCACATTGCGTACGCCCTGCGCCCGTTGCCCGCGCAACACCTCAGCCATGAGCTGTCGACCAGTCAACCCAGCCGAACTGCCAGGTCGCCAGAATCAGCAGGCCGAACACAATGCGATACCAGGCAAACGCCGCGTAGCTGTGGTTGGCAATGAACTTGAGCAACGCGCGCACGGCGATCATGGCGAAGATGAACGACGTCACGAAGCCAATGGCAAACACCGGCAAGTCACTGGGCTGGAACAGGTCACGGTACTTGTAACCCGAATACACCGCCGCACCGACCATGGTCGGCATCGCCAGAAAGAACGAAAATTCGGTCGCGGCCTTGCGCGACAAGCCGAACAGCAGGCCGCCAATGATGGTCGAGCCCGAGCGGGAAGTGCCCGGAATCATTGCCAGGCACTGGATGAAGCCGATCTTCAGCGCATGGGTCCAGCGCATGTCGTCCACATGGTCCACCTGCACGCGGTGCTCGCGGCGCTCGGCCCAGAGCATGATGACGCCACCCACCACCAATGCCGCCGCCACGGTGATCGGGTTGAACAGGTACTCGTGAATCAGGTCGGCGAACAGCACGCCCAGAACGACCGCCGGCATGAACGCCAACAGCAGGTTGCCGGTGAAACGCCGCGCCTTGGGCTGGCTGGCCAGGCCAAACACCACTTCAAAAATTTTGCCACGAAACTCCCACACCACCGCCAGGATCGCTGCCAGCTGAATGATGATGTTGAATGCCATGGCCCGCTCACCGCCAAAACCTATCAGGTCGGCGACGATGATCTGGTGCCCGGTACTGGAGATCGGCAGAAACTCCGTCAGCCCTTCGACCACGCCTAAGATGATTGCCTGGAAGGCAGTCCAAAAATCCATCATTCCCCCGGATGGAGCGCCGCTTGCTGCGGGCCCCTTGTTCTTGATTTGCTTGAATTTGCCGCACGCGGCCCGGCTGTTTTACAGCGACTGTTGGGCGCAACGCCAGTAGAAAAGTTCACGCCCGCTAAAGGTTTCATCTTGCGCGGCCGAAATCCTAGCAGAGCGCCTTTGCAATCGCTTTACGCGACCTGCTGCAGACTATTTCAAAGATAGCACTTAGCCATTAGTCGGGTGGGGGCCTGTCGCAAAGCATGCTTGGATGCACCTCAATAAAAAGAACAATGCGGGAGCTCCTGGATGAACACGTTGAGATCGATGTCGATCAGCCGGCGCCTGTGGCTGATCCTTGTGGTGGCGGTGGCCATGTTGGTAGTGCTGGGCCTGCTCATGCTGCGCCAGATCCACGGTGACCTTTACCAGGCCAAAGCGGAAAAAACCCGCCATGTGGTGCAGACCGCCGCTGGCGTGCTGGCCTATTACCAAGGGCTGGAGGCCGCCGGCACGCTCAGCCGCGAAGCCGCCCAGCAACAGGCACTGCAGGTGGTACGTGCGTTGCGCTACGACCACGATGACTACTTCTGGATCAACGACCTGGGGCCAAAGATGATCATGCATCCGGCCAACCCCAAGCTCGATGGCCAGGACCTTTCTGCCATTCGCGACCCCGACGGCTTTGCCGTGTTCAACGAAATGGTCGCCTTGGCCCGCCAGCAGGATGCAGGGCCGGTCAACTACCGCTGGCCCAAACCCGGTGCCAGCGAGCCGGTGGCCAAGACTTCCTATATACAGCTGTTCAAACCCTGGGGCTGGATCATCGGTTCGGGCGTGTACGTCGATGACGTGCAGGCCGAATTCGCCCGCCAGTTGCGCGATGCCTCGCTGGTGGGTGTGGCTATTGCCTTGCTGATGGCACTGGTGGTCCTGCTGATTGCGCGAAGCATTGCCCGCCCCTTGCGGGAGGCTGTGCAGGCCATGGGCAATATCGCCAGCGGCGAAAGCGACCTGACGCGGCGCCTGGACACCCACGGCCGTGATGAAATCACCCACCTGGGCGAGCACTTCAACCGTTTCAACGGCAAGCTGCAGGGTGTGGTCGGCCAGCTGCAAGGGGCGGCCCACGCGCTGGCTCAGTCCGCCGGGCACGTCGGCGACAATGCAGGCGCCGCACAGCAGCACAGCGCCCAACAATCGCTACAGATGGACCAGGTAGCCACCGCCGTGAACGAGGTGACCTATGCCGTGCAGGACGTGGCCAAGACTGCCGAACAGGCCGCCGGGGAAATGCGCACCGCACAGCAGCAGGTAACCCATGGCCAGCAAGCGATTCATGGCAGCCTGGCGCAGATCGACCGGTTGTCGCTGACCATCGACCAGGCCGTGCAGGTGATTCGCGACCTGGCCGGCCACAGCACGCGCATCGGCGGTGTGCTCGATGTCATCCGCTCCATCGCCGAGCAGACCAACCTGCTGGCGCTCAATGCGGCCATCGAAGCGGCGCGGGCCGGGGAACAAGGCCGAGGCTTTGCCGTGGTCGCCGACGAAGTTCGCCTGCTGGCCCAGCGCACGGCACAATCGACGGCCGAGATCCATACCATGATCGAACACCTGCAAAGCCAGTCGGATGCAGCGGTCAAAGCCATCGACACCAGCAGTGAAGCCTCGCGCCAAACCGTCGAGCAGGCCCGCGAAGCCGGCGCCAGCCTGGACGCCATCAACCAGGCACTGACCAACCTGACCGTGCTGAATGCCTCCATTGCCAGCGCCACCTTGCAGCAGTCGCATGTGGTCGAGGAGATCAACCGCAATGTGCTGGATACCGCCGGGTTGTCCCAACAGACGGCTGATGCGGCACGTCAGTCCAGTGATGCCGGGGTGGCGTTGGGGCAATTGAGCGAGGAATTGGAACAGTTGCTGCGCCAGTTCCGGGTTTGACGCCGGCCTCTTTTGTGGGAGCGGGCATGCCCGCTCCCACAGAGAACCGATGCATCCCACCTACTGCGCCCTACACCTTCCCCAGCCGACCCGCTACAATCGCGCCCCTCCCCACAGCCGCCAAGGATCGCCGATGTCCGGCCTTGAACTCATCGCCGCCGTCCTCGGCGTCACCGCTGTCTGGCTCACGGTCAAACAAAACACCTGGTGCTGGCCAATCGGCCTGGTCATGGTGCTGATCTATGGCTGGCTGTTCTACGAGGTAAAGCTGTACTCGGGCATGCTGCTGCAACTGGCCTACGCCATCCTGCAACTGTACGGCTGGTGGCAATGGAAACGCCCCGGCCACACCGAAGATGCCCGCCAGGTATCGCGCCTGCAAGGCCCAGCGTTATTTGCCGGCCTGGCTGCCGGGGTACTGCTGAGCGCAGCCCTGGGCACGGCCATGGCCAACTGGACCGATGCCGCCCTGCCCTGGCTCGACGCCACCCTGACCGGTTTCAGCCTGGTGGCGCAACTGTGGATGGCCCAGAAGCGCCTGCAATGCTGGCCGCTGTGGGCGGCCGTAGACATCGTCTATGTAGGCCTGTACCTGCACCAGCAGCTGTACTTCACGGCAGGCTTCTTTGCCGTGCTCACCCTGATTGCCGTACGCGGCTGGCTGGAATGGCGCCGCGACCCGGCGTTGGCGCAAGCATGAGCACACAACACGCCATGAAGGTCCTGGTGCTGTGCGGCCCCGAATCCAGCGGCAAGAGCTGGCTCAGCGGTGTGATCCAGGCGCATTTCGGCGGTGTGGTGGTGGCCGAGTACGTGCGCCACTTCATCGACCAGGAGTGCCGCGATACCTGCTATGCCGATATCCCTGCCATCGCCCACGGCCAGCTGGCCTGGGAAGACCGGGCGCGCGAACAGGCACCACCGCTGCTGATCCTCGACACCCACCTGCTCAGCAACATGCTCTGGAGCCGCGCCTTGTTCAATGACTGCCCGGCCTGGCTGGAACAAGCCTTGCTTAAACGGCACTACGACCTGCACCTGCTGCTGAGCCCACAGGGGGTGGACTGGGTTGCCGATGGCCAGCGCAGCCAACCCGACATCAACGACCGCCAGCGTTTTTTCGACGACAGCCTGGCCTGGCTGAAACAGCATAATCAGGCGCACCAGATAGTTGAGGGCAATTGGCCGCAGCGCCAGTTGCTGGCCTTGCAAGCCGTTGCTACGCTACTTGATAGCGATGCGCCATCCTGCCCCGCCGAGTGTTAACCCACTGACACACTCTAGTGGGGCAAAGCCCCCGGAATTGCGGGCTTTTCCCCCGTTTCGGGGGCAGTGTCAACCCCATGAAACACCCCTGCAAAAACCCTTCCAATCAAGGCCACAGCTGGCTTGGCCAGCAATGCGCACGGCTGGCTGTTTCACCGCTGAGACAGAATGCGCCGCAGTTTGTCAGCCTTTCGCCCTAACTGTCTGATCTGAAAAAGATTCTCAAAAGCGGCACACCATCTGCTCTGTCCTTTGCATCGCTGAACAAGGCCAGCGCTCAAAGAAGGAGTTGCCGTCGTGAGGAAGAGTGACAAACGCCTCTATCACCTGTTGTTGGCGGGTTGTGTACTGGGGGCGATGAGCCTCACGGCCCACGCAGACAAAGGAATCATCATCATCAAGCGCGACGTACAGGTGCGCAACGCGACGATCCCGCCCTTGATCCCTGACCCGAGCCCGACCACTGTCAACGCCAACCCTTCTGCCCACGTGCTCAAGCAAACCAACGAACTGAGCGATGGCGATTTCGCCAGCATCAGCAGTGGCGCCGGCATCAGCAACATGATTACCCAGCAGACCAACAACCTGGGGGGCAACCTCGGCAACCAGAACCAATTGCCCAACCTGTCTGGCGGCCGTGGCACCGGGGGCGCGGGTAACGGCATCTCCAACATGGTCAACTCAAGTGTGCAACGCGGCCTCGCGCCGTTGCAGATTCTGACCGGCGGGGGCAAGTGACATGAAGCACATGCTGCTGATTCTGGCCACCCTGTGCAGTACGCCAGGCTTCGCCGATTCCCTGGTTCCCGTCATCAACAATGCCAACATCGACAGCTCGGGCAGCCGCTATCAGGGCAACCTCTCCGTCAACCAGGCCGCCGGTGACAAACAGCAACAGGCCAATGCGCGGGCCATCGCCGTCGGGCCTCAAGCGAATGCCAGCACGCAGATCCGGCAACGGCTGAACACACCCGCCGACCCGACGATGGATGCCCGCTCGACCATTCAAGGCAACGCGTTCAGCAACGGCAGTGGTGCGCTGGGCGTCAACCAGAGTGCCGGCGCCAATACCCAGCAAGCCAATGGCCTGAGCATAACCCTCAGTGCTCAACCGCAAAGCATCGACGACAGCGTCCTCATGCAACAGAACGTGGCGCTGCTCAACAACTCCGGTCCAACTGACACCCCAACAGGCCATCGCCAGGTCACCACCAGTGACCAGGCCTTCACCGGTAGCCGCGGGGTGATCCAGTTGAACCAGAGTGCCGGGGTGGGAAACCGAATGGCCAACACCTTGAGCATCCGGGTCGCGGATTGACCCTTTCAGTTAAGAACGACACTTAACCAACATAGAGTACGGAGAATCACCATGAAACCCTCGATGGCAATCAAGCCTCTGGTGTTCGCAATTGCTGCGGTCATGGCTGTTGCTGTACAAGCTGGGCAGAACGATCGGCGCAATGACCACCACAACGGCCACCATAACAATGGTCATCACACGCCTCCTCCAACCAAAATCCCTGTGTATGCAACGGCCAATGCCTGGGATACCCAAACCAGCACCGATAACCGTATCAGCAATCAAGGCACCATCAACGAAGCCGAGATGAACCAGTCGGGCGAAGGCTCCAGTGGCAACGTCGGTATCAACGTGGCGGCCGGTAACGGCAACCAGCAGGATAACGCCGCAGCCATTGCCAACGCCGGCTCCGAGTCGAGCCTGGACAACAGCTTCGTGTTCGGCATGGCCAGTGCTACTGCCGATGTCGTGCAAACCAGCGACAACAACCGGGTCGACAACTATTCGACCCAGTCGTCTGCTGTGATGAGCGGCTCGGCCAGCGGGGCTGAGGGCAACATCGGCATCAACATCGCCGGTGGCGACCTCAACCAACAGAAAAACACCATGGCCATCGCCAACACCGGTGCGCCTCTGGGTAACGCCACTGCCACGGCTTCTGCCGAACAGGACGGGCCAGGCCTGGTCGTGAACAACAGTGCTGACCGCACTTACCGCGTCGACACGATCACCATCACCACCTCGGCCAGCGGTTCGAGCTCGCGTGATGGTACGTTCAACTCGACCGACGACCGCAGCTCCTCGTCGAGCTTCAGCGTGGCCGGCTCGCAAAGCGCCAGCTCCAGCGGCTCTAGCGGCTGGAACTCCAGCGGCTCGAAATCCAGCAACGCCAGTGGCTCCAGCAGCATGTCGGCAAGCGGTTCCAACGGCTGGAATGCCAGTGGCTCTGCCAGCGGCAGCAACAGCTCGTCGAGCAGCGCCAGCCTGAACGCTTCGCTGGATGCCGCAGCCAATGCTACGCGCACCTTCACCACTGATGATGGCCGCCGCGAACGCACCCGCTCCAGCACCTTCGATGGCTCGCTCAGTGCATCGTTGGACGTATCGGTCGACAAGTCGCACGAAAGTGCATACGACTCGTCGTTCGAGAAAGCCTTCGACTCCAGCTACGACAAGACGCGCGAATCGTCTTACGACAAGTCCAAAGACTCTTCGTACACCAAGTCTCACGACTCTTCGTACGAGAATGCTTCGGCCTCGGCGTTTGAAAAGTCTGGCGAGAAATCGAAACAATCCTCGAACGACGTTTCGAAGAGCTACAGCGAAAGCAGCGCTTACGACTTGAGCAATACTGTGTCCTTCCAAGTGCTGACCCCGACCGGCTGGGCCAACCCTGTTACCAATACTGCAACCCTTAGCGGTTCGGTCAACGGTGGCAGCGGCAACCTGGGCGTGAACGTGGCAGCCGGTGTGGGCAACCAGCAGAGCAACTCGCTGGCCATTTCCAACACCTCGTTCTAAACACTGCGCTTGAGGCCCCCTTCGGGGGGCCTTTCTTCAACACCCACCGGAAGGCATCCGATCATGCGCATTATTGCCTTGGCGTTTTTGCTGTGCCTGGCCAGCGTGAGCGAAGCCGCACAAATGCCGCTGTCCGTCCTGCCGGGCGGCGCCGTGGTGTTCAAACCCATCCAGAGCGTGCGTGAACGCAAGTTCGCCGACCTGGTGCAACAAAAAACCGACTTCAGTTGCGGCGCCGCCGCGCTGGCGACCATCCTGCGCCAGGCCTACTGGCTGGATGTGGACGAACATCAGATCATCGAGGGCATGCTGGCCCACGCCGACCAGAACCTGGTGCGCACGCAAGGCTTCTCGATGCTCGACATGAAACGCTACGTCGAAAGCCTGGGGATGCGTGCCCGCGGCTACCGGGTAGCACCCGACACCCTGCACAGTGTGCGCATCCCGGTCGTGGTGCTGATGGACGTGCGCGGCTACAAGCACTTCGTGGTCATGCAAAAGGTCGACAAAGGCTGGGTGTACATCGGTGACCCGGTGCTGGGCCACAAGCGCTACAAGATCGATGATTTCCTCAAGGGCTGGAACGGCATCATCTTCGCCGTGATCGGCCAAGGGTACGACAAGAACAATGTCCTGCTCGACCCGCCCCTGCCACTGACTGCCAAGGGCCGGGTGAACAACTTCACCCCAGTGAAGGACACCGAGCTGCTGGACTTCGGCTTCATCAAAAGCGACTTCTTCTAACGACTGTTCTAATGACAAGGAGCATGAGGCTCCAGGGAGCATTTCATGAAGACTTCATTGTGGCTGGCCATGGCCTGCCTGGCCGCCAGCCTGCCAAGCCACGCCGAGGCGCTGAAACCCATCGAACTCAAGGACCAGGAGCTGGCCAACCTGCGTGGCCGCTATGTGATGCCGGGGCGCATCGTGAGTTTCGGGATTGTCATGTCCAGCACCTGGCAAAATGCCAAAGGGGACGTGATCGGGGCGACATCCACGCTGCAAGTCCAGCAGTCGACCATCAAGCCCCAGTTCTATGTCTCGATGATCGACGAAAAAGGCACCGGTGCCGCGTCGAGCGGTGCCACTTCTGCGGGCACGGGCGTGGTCACAGGTGGAAACGGGCTGACCACCACCGAGGGTGTCACCCAGGTAGTGCGTGCAGCTGGCGACAACAATACGGCCTACAACAACGTTGATATCAACGTCACCAAAGCCAACCAGGCCCCCGCTGTGCAGCAGCAAGGCCAGGTACTGGCCGCTGGCCAGACCCTGGTCGGTGAAAACGGCGCCGGCTCGCTCAGCGTGTCCTCGACCGGCGTGGGCGTGCAGCTCAACATCAATGCCAGCAACAACCAGGGCAGCAGCGTGCAGCGCCTCGCCCAGGGCGGCCTGATGCAGAATTCGACGCTGCTCGGCAATGGCAACCTGGTCAACAACGTCACTTCCCTGAATGTGGTCATGCGTGAAAGCGTGCCAACGGCCGCCTCGCTGAACGGTAGCCTCGACCAGCTCAAAGGTCTTCGCACCTTCGGATACTGATCTACGCTCAGTCTCATCAAAAGTAGTCGGAAGGGACGGCAAATCCATGCACCGATCTTTAACGCTCAACGCTTTTGTGTGTTTGACTACCCTGGCCCCGGCCACAATGCTCTATGCAGCTGCCGACCCTCAGGTCGAGGCCCTCAAACAGGAACTGATCGAGCTTAAACGCCGTTACGAAGCCCAGCAGCAAGCGCTGATGGTGCTGGAGCAGCGCGTGCGACAGGTCGAGGAAGCCCCGGCGGCGGCGCAACCCAAACGCCTGGTCAAATCCCCCGCTGAAGGGGTCAAGGGGGCACAAACTGTCGCATCCGGCGCGCCGGGCACCACCGGCAGCTCCTACGGCCAGGCACTCACCGCCGACTCGGAGCCGGCACAAAGTGTGTCCAACCTGTATGACGAAGCCAGCGGCTTCTTCGGTGGCGGCAAGTTCAGCTTCGAAACCGGCCTGACCTACACCCATTACGATACCCGTGCGCTCACGCTCAACGGTTTCCTGGCGCTGGACTCGATTTTCCTCGGCAGTATCAACCTGGACCGCATCAAGGCCGACAACTGGACCCTGGACATGACCGCGCGCTACAACCTGGCGCAGCGTTGGCAGTTCGATATCAACGTGCCCGTGGTGTACCGCGAGTCTACCTACTCGTCCGGCGGCGCGGGTGGCGCCGGGGCCAGCACCTCCGACGCCAGCGTGACCCGTGACCCGGAAATCGGCGACATCAACGTTGGCGTAGCGTACAAGTTCCTCGACGAGGACGAGACCTGGCCTGACGCTGTGGCCACCCTGCGTATCAAGGCGCCGACCGGCAAAGACCCCTATGGCATCAAGCTCCGCGAGGTCGACGGCAACAGTAACCTGGCAGTACCGGAAAGCCTGCCGACCGGTAACGGTGTGTGGTCGATCACACCGGGCATCTCGCTGGTCAAGACCTTCGACCCGGCCGTGCTGTTCGGCAGCCTGTCCTACACCTACAACATGCAAGACTCGTTCAGCGACATAAGCCCACAGGTCAACAGCAAGGTGCCGGGAGACGTGAAGCTCGGCGACTCCTGGCAAATTGGTGGTGGCATTGCCTTCGCCTTGAACGAAAAAATGAGTATGTCGTTCTCGGTGTCAGACCAGTTCGCCCGCAAGAGCAAGATCAAACCGGATGGTGGTGACTGGCAATCGATCTCCAACAGTGACTACAACGCCGCCAACTTCAACATCGGCATGACCTTCGCCGCCACCAACAACCTGACCATTGTCCCCAACCTGTCCATTGGTCTGACCGATGATGCGCCAGACTTCTCCTTCAGCCTGAAATTCCCCTACTACTTCTGATACTTGCCTTCAGCCATGCCCGTGCAAGCGGGCATGGCTTTTGGTTACCAGCCTTGTAGCCAACCGCTTTCCACTTCCCGGCCTGTTATCATCCAGCACAGATGCATGACGATTTAATGGCAAAAGGGAAGTTTTTGTGAAGAACCTGTCCGACCACCCACGTACCCGGCTTGCCGCCTTGGCAGCCCTGGTGCTGGTGATCCCACTGGGTACGCGCGCCATGCTGGGTTGGTCCAACCCGCTCGGTTACCTGTCCGACCTCGCCCTCGGCAGCCTGCTGGTCTTGCTGCTGCACCGCCGGCCATGGTGGCTGGCCCTGCCCGTGCTGCTGGCCTGGGCAGCCCTGTGGGTGGCCTCGGCCGAACTCGTCAGCGCAGTGGGCCGGTTGCCCACCAGCGCCGACCTGACGTACCTCGTCGACCCGCAATTCATGGAGAACTCTACCGGCGGGGGCCTGGCCCATGCCTGGCTGCCTTGGGTAATGGGCGCAGGCCTGTTGGTCTGGCTGGCCTGCGCGTGGCGCAGCCGCACCCGGCGCAGCCAGCCGCTGCCGCGCAAGGCCTGGGCCGTTCCCGCGCTGCTGTTCGCTACCCACTGGGGCAGCCAGCAGCTGGTACCCAGCGACGCCGATCAATGGCGGCAATACAACCTCACCCACCAACTGATGTCTGCCGGGGTCGGCACCCTGGAGCGCAAGGTCGAGGGCTGGATGGGTCGCACGCAAACGTTCACGCCGCTGGCCAGCAGCGGCCTGACGCAATCAGACCTGCATGGCCAGCGCCTGCTGGTCGGGCCAGGCAGTGCTCGCAACCTGCTGGTCATCACGGTGGAAGGTATCCCCGGGGCCTACCTGCGGCCCAATCGCCAGGCCCTGCACAGCCGCTTCGACGAAGACCTGATGCCCAAGGTCAGCCAGTGGGCCGAGCGCGGCATGAACACCCCGGACTACGTGCTGCACACCCACCAGACCATCCGCGGCCTGTACGCGATGCTGTGTGGTGACTACGACAAACTGGCCAACGGCACGCCCAAGGGCGTCGAGCTGCTAACCCAGAACGAACGCAACCAGGCCTGCCTGCCGGCGCAACTGCGCCAGGCCGGCTTTACCACCCACTACCTGCAAGGTGCCGGCCTGCGCTTCATGGCCAAGGACCGCATCATGCCGCACATCGGCTTCGATTCGGTGCACGGCCTTGAGTGGTTCCGCAACAAGAACTACCTGGACTTCCCTTGGGGCAAGGATGACCGGGCCTTCTTCGAAGGCGCCCTGGACTACGTCGGCCAGCTGCAAAAGCAGGACAAACCCTGGATGCTGACCCTGCTCACCGTGGGCACGCACCAGCCGTATTCGGCACCCGCCGAGTACCTGGAACGCTATGACACGCCCAAGCAGGCTGCGGTGGCCTACCTGGACGATGCGCTCGGGGCGTTTCTCGATAACCTGGAACGCCAGGGCGTGCTCAAGGACACATTGGTGGTGGTGACCTCCGACGAGTCCCACGGCATCGACGGTGTGCGCCTGGCCTCGTCCTGGGGCTTCAACCTCACCCTGGCGCCGGAACAGGCGCAACTGCCCCACATCAAGCGCGGCACATACGGCCATATCGATCTGGCCACCTCCGTGCTCGACTACTTTGCACTGCCCATTCCAATAGCGCTTGGTGGTCGCTCGCTGTACCGCGACTACGATACCGGCCGCGAAATGATTTCCTACACCAATGGCATGCTGCGCTATCACAACGGCCAAGGCGTCTTCACCGAATGTGACTTCCAGCAGCGCTGTCGACGTTACGCCAGCGAGGGCTTCATTGCCGACCAGGCCCGCTATCTGGGCCCGGGCGACAGCCTGCTCGGCCAGCAGATCGGCGCCCTTGCCGGGGTGCTCGACCAGTCACTGCTGCAAACCCCGCTCAACCTGCGTTACCAGTTCGGCGGCCCTTCGCCGATCAAGCTGCGCAAGCGCATTCACGATGACTGGGCCGATAACCTGATCGGCGCCCAGTACCTTGAAATGCCGGAAGGCTCGCACACCCGCGTGCGGGTGAAGGTGCGCTCGCTGGACCCCAAGCGTGTCGCCTACATCCAGCTCAAGGCCAAGCAACTGGAGCAGGATGTGCCACTGGGCCTGCCTGCCGAGGTGAAGGTCACCGCCGACGAACCGCTGGAGATGGAGTTCAGCTTTGACAACCCGACCGAGCGCAAGGCGTTTTCCTTCCATTTGCTGGGGTATGGCGGCGGTAAGGTGGAAGTCAGTGACTTCAGCGTGATCACAGCGCTGCCCGGAGAGGATGACGCCGCAGATGAACTGACCGAGGGCCACATTGCCCATTCGGGCTGAGCGGATAACCACTCATCGCCCGGCTACCGGTGCCTGTCGAATCGGCAAACGCGTGCTCGACTAGTGTGTGAACCCCCAGCGTGGAGACAGCACCATGAGCACAAGCGAAAGCAGGCACCCGGTGGTTTCCCGTAGCCAGTGGCTGGCGGCACGCCGGCAACTGTGGCTGCACGAAAAGGCCTTTACCCACCACCGCGATGCGCTGTCCGCAGCCCGCCGCGCCCTACCCTGGGTCAAGGTCGAGCAAGGCTATCGCTTCCAGGGGCCGGACGGCGAACTGAGCCTGGCTGACCTGTTCGAAGGCCGCAGCCAGCTACTGCTTTATCACTTCATGTTCGCCGAAGGCTGGAGCGAAGGCTGCCCCGGCTGTTCGTTCCTGGCCGACCACTTTGACGGCGCCAACCTGCACCTGGCGCACCACGACGTGTCGCTGGTCGCGGTGTCACGGGCCCCCTATGCCGAATTTCAGGCGTTTCGCCGTCGCATGGGCTGGCAGTTCCCCTGGTACTCGTCACAGGGCAGTGGTTTCAACGAGGACTTTGGCGTCAGTGTGGGCTGCGAGGGGGAACGGCAGTACAACTATGAGCCGTATGACGGCAATGAAAGCGAGTTGCCTGGCCTGAGTGCGTTCTACCGTGAAGCGGACGGCAGCGTTTACCACACCTACTCGACCTATGCCCGTGGGTTGGACATTCTGGTCAATACCTACAATTTCCTGGACATTGCGCCACTGGGGCGCAATGAAGGCGGGACCATGGACTGGGTGCGGCACCACGACCGGTATCAGGGGCAGCCAGACAAGCCCCACTGCTGCCACACTTAAGCTCCAAGGCACCCCATCGGGCGTGCCCGCGAACACCGGCAAAGCCGGTGCCAGGCACCAAGTCGCCTGCTTCGCGGGCACGCCCGCTCCCACAAGGGCCGCTTTTAGTCAGCCGCGAACCCCCAGCATCCCGCGCTCGACGATAAAGTCGATCACCGCCTGCAACCCCTCGCCCTTCTTCAGGTTGCTGAACGTCCACGGCCGCTGCGGGCGCATGCGCTGGGTGTCGCGCTCCATCACTTCCAGCGAAGCCCCCACATAGGGCGCCAGATCAGTCTTGTTGATCACCAGGAAGTCCGACTTGGTAATGCCCGGACCGCCCTTGCGTGGAATCTTCTCGCCCTCAGCCACGTCGATCACATAGATAGTCAGGTCGGCCAGCTCCGGGCTGAACGTGGCGCTGAGGTTGTCACCGCCGCTTTCCACGAAAATGACCTCAAGGTTACCGAACTTGCGCGCCAGCGCCTCAACGGCGGCCAGGTTCATCGAAGCGTCTTCGCGAATGGCCGTGTGCGGGCAACCGCCGGTTTCCACGCCCACGATGCGCTCCGGCTCCAGGGCGCCGGCTTCGGTGAGGATGCGCTGGTCTTCCTTGGTGTAGATGTCATTGGTAACCACAGCGATCTGGTAGTGATCGCGCATGGCCTTGCACAGCGCTTCCAGCAGTGCGGTCTTGCCAGAGCCGACCGGGCCGCCGACACCGACGCGCAGGGGTTGTTGATAGCTTTGCATGAAGGCAGTCCTCAGGAACGGAACAAACGGGTGTATTGGGTTTCGTGACGCGATGAGGCAATGGCCAGCAATGGCAGGCCGCCACCGAGCTGGTCATCGGCCAGCGCCAGGGCCTGCTCAAGTGCAGCGGGCAATTCGGTGCCCAGGTCGCGCAGCAAGGTCTGGGCCGCCTGCTGGCCGAACGGCACCAGCTTGACCCCGGCCATGACCGCGCCTTCCAGCCAGGCAAAGCCATGGCCCAGGGCCAGCTGACGCAGTGGAATGCCCCAGTGCGCAGCCAACCAGGCCATACCGCCCAACTGGGTCAATTCCAGGCTGGTGCGCCACGCCGGCGCCTGACCCAGTTGCCAGCCATCCAGAAGCCGCGCCAAGGCCGCACCACGCTGCTGCTCTTCCAGGCGCAGCTCGGCGGTTTCGCGGTTGGCCAGCAAGAAGCGGCTCCAGTGGCCGAAGGCCTCGGCGTCCTCGGCCTGACAAGCGTGATACAGGCGCGCCAGCACCGGCCAGTCCAGGCAAGCCAAGGTGTCTTCGACCTGCTCGCGCTGCCAGGCTGCGAAGCCATCCACGCCCTTCACCCAGCCCGCCTCGACCGCCCACTCCAGGCCTTGCGAATACGTGAAACCGCCCACCGGCAGGCCGGGACTGGCCAGCTGCAACAGGCGCAGCAACGCCAGGTCGCTGTCCATCAACCGGCCAGCACCAGCGCGGCACCGGCCAGCAGGCCACCACCGAAGGCTTTCTGCAGGCCACTGTGCCGGCGCAGCAGGCACCCGACGGCAAAGCCCGCCGCCAACAGCAAGCCGCTGACCGTGACAAAGCCGGCGCTGAACTGCCAGAACGCGCTCGGCGTGGCTTCCACGCCATGGGCCCAGCCGTGGAACAGGGCAAACACCGGCATGGCCATGGCCAGCAGCAACTGCCGGCTTGGTAGCAGCACCGCCCCGGCGGCCACCAGCAGCGACCCGGCAATCAAGGTTTCCATGCCCAGCACGTCACCGAACAAGTGGCCACAGACTGCCCCGCCAAACATCGCCGCCAGGGTTGCCATGGGCAGTGTCAGGCTGCGCCGGGTCAGTGCAGCGAGTACGCCAGTGCCCAACAGCATCAGCAGGTGGTCAAGGCCCGTCAGCGGGTGCAGCAGGCCATCGTGCAACGGATTGCTGTCATGCCCAGGGTGAGCGAAAGCCGGCAGCGCCAGCATCAGTAGAAACAGGGCGAACGTCTTTTTCATGGGTTGCTCCAGGGCAGTTCAGGAATGGGCAGGCAGGCGAACGAACGGGTGATCGTTGCCGTGGGCATGGCTGTGGCCATGCGGCGCGCTCTGATAGGCGCCCGCTTCGGGCTCGAACGGAGCCTGTTCGGCCTCCACCGTCAGGCCCAGACCACGCAGCATGTCGTCCAGCACATGGTCGTGCTGGAAACGCAGCAGGCCAGGCTCGATCTGCAGGGGCACGTGGCGGTTCCCCAGGTGATAGGCCGCACGGGCCAACAGGTGCGGGTCGGCACAGCGCACCGTCGACACCGTTTCGGGTGCCGCCAGCACACGAATCAGCTGGCTGCCATCGGCATCGGCAAGCAACTCTCCCCCGCGTAGCAGGTGGCCGCGTTCGAGCATCAGGCCGGCTTCGCGGCCATCGTCCAGGGTCACACGCAGGCGGCTCTTGATACGGCTGTCCACATCCAGGGTGACGGTGCCGGTTTCGGTGAGCGTGCCGGGCTCGGTGATGCGGCGGGTCAAGACAATCATCGGTGCTCCTTCAAAACAGGAAATAACGCTGAGCCAGCGGCAACTCGCTGGCCGGCTCGCAGACCAGCAGCTCGCCATCGGCACGCACCTGGTAGGTTTGCGCATCGACCTCGATCAGCGGCTGCAAAGTGTTGTGGACCATGTCCGGCTTGCGCACCCGGCGGCAGCCGTTGACCACGCCTACCAGGCTGCGCAGGTTCAGCTCTTCTGCCAGGCCGCGGTCCATGGCCGCCTGGGGCAGGAAGGTCATGCGTGTGGCATGCCGCGCCGCGCCCAGGGCGCCGAACATGGGCCGGTAGTGCACCGGCTGCGGCGTGGGGATAGAGCCGTTGATATCGCCCATGGGTGCGGTGACGATCATTCCGCCCTTGATCACCAGCGCCGGCTTGACCGCGAAGAACGCCGGCGACCACAGCACCAGGTCGGCCAGCTTGCCCGCCTCCACCGACCCCACTTCGTGGCCGATGCCATGGGTGAGTGCCGGGTTGATGGTGTACTTGGCGATGTAGCGTTTGACCCGGAAGTTGTCGCTGTAGGCGGTGTCAGGTGCCAGAGGCCCGCGGCGCAGCTTCATCTGGTGCGCGACCTGCCAGGTACGCAGTACCACTTCCCCGACCCGGCCCATGGCCTGGGAGTCGGACGACGTCATGGCAAAGGCGCCCATGTCGTGGAGAATGTCCTCGGCCGCAATGGTTTCGCGGCGGATGCGTGATTCGGCAAAGGCCACGTCCTCGGCAATGCTTGGGTCCAGGTGGTGGCAGACCATCAGCATGTCCAGGTGCTCGTCAACGGTGTTGACCGTGTACGGCAAGGTCGGGTTGGTCGAGGAAGGCAACACGTTGGCCTGCCCCGCCGCGCGGATGATGTCTGGCGCATGGCCACCGCCGGCACCTTCGGTGTGGAAGGTATGGATGGTGCGGTCGCCGATGGCCGCCAAGGTGTCTTCGATGCAGCCGGATTCGTTGAGTGTGTCGGTGTGGATCGCCACCTGGATGTCCATTTCCTCGGCCACGCCCAGGCAACAGTCGATGGCTGCAGGCGTAGAGCCCCAGTCTTCATGCAGTTTCAGGCCGACAGCGCCCGCAGCGATCTGCTCACGCAGCGCTTCAGGCCGCGAGGCATTGCCCTTGCCCAGCAAACCGATGTTGATCGGCAGGCTGTCGGCGGCCTGCAGCATGCGCGCCAGGTACCAGGGGCCGGGCGTGCAGGTTGTGGCATTGGTGCCGGTGGCCGGCCCGGTGCCGCCGCCAATGAAGGTGGTGACGCCACTGTTCAGCGCCTCGTCCACCTGCTGCGGGCAGATGAAATGGATATGCGAGTCCACGCCGCCGGCGGTGACGATCTTGCCCTCGGCCGCGATCACTTCGGTACCTGGCCCGACCGGTACGTTCACGCCCGGCTGCACATCGGGGTTGCCGGCCTTGCCGATCACCGCGATACGCCCGTGCTTGATGCCGATGTCGGCCTTGACGATGCCCCAGTGGTCGATGATCAGCGCATTGGTCAGCACCAGGTCCATGGCTTCGGCGGCCAGCATCTGGCCCTGCCCCATGCCATCGCGGATCACCTTGCCGCCGCCGAACTTCACTTCTTCGCCATAGATCGTGAAGTCCTTCTCTACCTCAACCCACAGCGCCGTGTCGGCCAGCCGCACGCGGTCGCCCACCGTGGGGCCGAACATGTCGGCATAGGCCTGGCGGGAAATACGGCTCATACCCTGCCCTCCAGTGCACCCATCACCTTGCCCTGAAAGCCGTAGACCTCACGCTTGCCGGCGTAGGCCACCAATTGCACGGTGCGCGCCTGGCCTGGCTCGAAACGCACGGCAGTGCCGGCCGGAATGTCCAGACGAAAGCCCAGGGTGGGCGCTCTGTCGAACACCAACGCGTCGTTGACTTCGAAGAAGTGGTAATGCGAGCCGACCTGCACCGGCCGGTCACCGTGGTTGGCCACGCTGACGCTGACGGTTTCCCGGCCACTGTTCAGTTCGATGTCGCCAGCAGCGACCTGGATTTCACCTGGGATCATGCGGGGCTCCTTGGCAGGTTCAGACGATGGGGTCATGCACGGTCACCAGCTTGGTGCCATCCGGGAAGGTCGCTTCGACCTGCACGTCGTGGAGCATTTCGGCAATGCCGGGCATCACCTGCTCGCGGGTCAGCACTTCGCGCCCGAGGCTCATCAACTCGGCCACAGTGCGGCCATCGCGTGCGCCTTCGAGCACGGCGGCGCTGATCAACGCCACCGCTTCCGGGTAGTTAAGCTTCAGGCCACGGGCCAGGCGCCTTTCCGCCAGCAAGGCAGCGGTGAACAGCAGCAGTTTGTCTTTCTCTCTTGGGGTCAGCTCCATGGCGCTCTCTCAGGTGGCCCAGATGCGTGGTGGGCAAGCTGGCAGGCCGAGGACGGCCGGGCGCAGCACATGCCACAGACGTTGCAGGGTGCGTTGCAGGTGTTGGTTGTCGTGGTCGAGCACACGGATGACCAGCAACGACCCCAGCAGGGTCGCGCCGGCCGGGGTGTCCAGTTCATCCAGCAGCGGGCGAACCTGCTCCAGCACCGACTGGTCGGCCGGTGCCGCACAGAACGTGGCGAGCAGCGGGTGGCCGCCGAGCTTGTCCAGGCGCCCGCCTTCGATGCGCAGGCGTTCGTGCAGGCCGACTTCGTCGGGCAGTTCAATGTGCAAACGGCTGTCCAGCCTGCCCTGCTCGAAACGCTCGCTCATGACCGGGCGGCCGAGGCACAAGGTTTCCCAGGCCAGCAGCCGCGCCCCGGGTTCCAGGGTGAAACGGCTGTCGAGGCTGGCGCGGGCGCCGGAGAAGAAGATGCTGTCTTGCGGCAGCCATTCCAGGGTGCTGCCAGCCGCCAGCCGAAAACGCTGGGTCAGCCGTGCGGTGGGGCCGATGCTGCGGTAGAACTTGCTGGCGCCGGGCATGGTCAGCAGCGCGTGGCTGCCAGGTTCCAGGTGGATATCCAGTTCCAGGCGGTCGCCGGCGACAATGCCACCCGGCGGGTGCAACACATAGACATGGCACGGCGCACCTTCAGGATAGAAAGGCCGCTGCACCAAAAGAGGTCCGAAATGGCGCCACGCACCAAGGCGGGTCACGTCGTAGCGCCTGACAAAGCGCAACTGCAGGTGGGCGCTCCAGCCTGCATCGTCTTGTTGTTGTTCGATCTGCTCCGCGAGCGACATCCTGCGGCCCCTGAAATCCGTGGCCTGATGGCCGTTTAGAGGGTCCGGCGCGGGCGGCTGCTAGCGCGCACGGCCTGACCACTCGATCAAATTCGCAGGCTGGATATAGCAGTTTGCGGGCCAACTCCGCAGGTGAAGGCAGATGAAACTTTTTTCGTAGCCGCTCTGGCACAGGGCATACGGGGGAATGGCGCACAAAGCGGGGGCGCGCACTGGCCCTGTTTCGGTGCCAACAGATGTGCCATCGGGGCTGCAAAGCGGCCCCAAACACATCAAGACTCAGTAGTCGAAGCGGTCCACCGCACGGCGGCGTTCGTTGTCATCACGCCGGTCATAGATGGCCGTGGTCTGGATATTGGCATGGTGTGCCAACTTCTGCGCAATCGACAGGTCATGCTCTTCGATCACCCGGGTGATGAATGCCCGGCGGAAGTCGTGCGGCATGATCTTCACCCCCACCTGTGCACCGCGCTGGCGGGCGATGTAGTAGATGGCATGTTTGGTAATGCGCGCCCGGGTTATGTGGCTGCCACGGCGGATGCGGTTGAACAGGAACGGGTCATCCTCCGCACCGGCAGGCAGGTCCTGGCGGCGCAGGTCGAGCCAGGCCTGCAACTTCTCGAATGCCCACGGTGGTGCGTACTTGACCAGTTGGTGGTTGCCCTTGCCCACCACCTGCAGGCTGCGCGCCTCGAAATCGACCTGGTTCAGGTCGATGTCGACCGACTCCGACTTGCGCATGCCGGTTCCGTACAGCAAGGCAATAATCGCGGCATCGCGTACGCCCTGCGGCCGAGGGTCGGCCGCGCACACGTCCATCAATTCGCGAATCAGGCTGCGCCGCAAGTTGCGCCCGGGTGGCAGGCGGGTGCCAGTGGCCGGCTTGACCTCGCGAATGCGCAACAGTTGCTCATGATCGATCAGGCCCTGGCGCCAGGCCTCGTTCATCACGCCGCGAATCGCGTTGACGTACAGCGACGAGCTGTTGGGGGCGTATCCGTCGGCACGCAGGGCAGCCACCAGCGCGATCACATGGCCGGGCTCGAGCCGATGCCAAGGCACATCGACGATGTTGCAGTCGACAAAGCCCAGCCGGTCGGCGGCGTCCTGAAGGATGTAGCGCATGGTTTGCTGGCTGGATGGGGCCAGGCGGGCCATGTACTGCAGCAGCGGATTGTTGGAAAGATCGGACAAAACGTGAATCCTGTAGCGAAGCGGCGGCCGGTATTGAGCTGGCCAGCATCTCAAGCAAGTTGAAACGATTGATGAACGAGGGCCAATGACGTTTCAAGCGCACGCCATTCGAACCCGAAGAAGTGCCATCATCTTGATATTCATGGATTTTATAACTGACACGGGCCAGATCTTAACCCATTTACAGCGTCAAGGGCCGCCCGTACGGCGCCAAGCCTGCCAGCCAACTAAATGGCCGTCGGCCACCACCCTGGAAACATCTGCTGCACCCGGGGCTCGGCAAAGCGCTCATCAATCAGCACCAGTACGCCACGGTCCTGGTCACCTCGGATAACCCGGCCCGCCGCCTGGATCACCTTGCGCACCCCCGGGTAGAGATAGGCGTAATCGAACCCCGCACCAAACTGCCGCCCAAGGCGCTGCTTGAACTGCTCGTTGACCGGGTTGACCTGCGGCAGCCCGAGTGTTGCGACAAACGCGCCGATCAAGCGCGTGCCCGGTAAATCCACCCCCTCACCAAAAGCACCGCCCAATACGGCGAAGCCGATGCCCTGCCCGTCGCTGACAAAACGATCGAGAAATGCCTGACGGGCCGCCTCGTCCATGCCCGGTTCCTGAGCCCATTGCGGAATCTGCGCATGCTGCTCTGCCAACAGCCCTGCCACCTGCTGCAGGTATTCGAAACTGCTGAAGAAGGCCAGGTAGTTGCCCGGCATCCGCTCATACTGCCGGGCAATCAGCTCGACGATTGGCGCCAGAGAGGCGTGACGCTGCTGGTAACGGGTAGACACCTGGCTGGCAATCCGCACCTCAAGTTGCTCTGCGCGAAACGGCGCGGCCACTTCCAGCCAGGCGGTGTCGGCTGGCATGCCCAGCAGGTCGCTGTAGAAATGCCGCGGGCTCAGTGTGGCGGAAAACAGCGTCACGCTACGCGCCGCCTGCATGCGCGGGGCCAGCAAGCGCGCCGGGGTGACATTGCGTAGGCACAGCGTGGCCAGCCGGCGCTTGCGTGGGCCCTGGCGCTGGCTGATGTCGAACAGGAAGTGCTCGTCGAACAGCTCGGCCACCCGGGTGAATTGCAAGGCGTGGTAGAAGAACTGCAACACCTGCGGGTCCATGTGCGCGGGCGCCTGGTTCATCTGATCCTGAATCAACCCGATGCACTGCTGCAAGGCGCGCAACAAGCCTTCGGGCAACGACTCGCTGGCCTGATACGGCGCACGCTGCTCTTTATACAACGCGTTCCATTGCCGGTTCAGCCGGTCCAGCGCACTGCCAAGCCCGGGTGGTTTGCTCTGGCGCAATGCCAGCAACTGGCCCTGGTCGAGGCTGGCGCTGTACATGCCGCGCCCACGCTCGACCAGGTTGTGCGCTTCGTCCACCAGCACGGCAACGCGCCACTGGTTGAGCTGGGCAAGGCTGTACAGCAGCGCATGCGCATCGAAGTAGTAGTTGTAGTCGGCAACCAGCACGTCGACCCAGCGCGCCATCTCCTGGCCCAGGTAGTACGGGCATACCTGATGTGCCAAGGCCACTTCACGCAGGTTGTTGCGGTCGAGCAACGGCAGTGCTGCCGCCGCTTCGCGCGCCGCCGGCAAGCGGTCGTAGAAGCCCGCCGCCAATGGGCAGGACTCGCCATGACAGGCCTTGTCCGGGTGCTCGCAGGCTTTGTCGCGGGCGATCAGCTCCAGTGTGCGCAACGCGGGCTGGGGCGTTGCATCGGTAATCTGGCGCATGGCGTCCAGCGCCAGCGCCCGGCCCGGCGTCTTGGCCGTGAGAAAGAACAGTTTGTCCAGCTGCTGCGGCACCATGGCCTTGAGCAGCGGGAACAAGGTACCGAGGGTCTTGCCAATGCCGGTGCTGGCCTGGGCCATCAGGCAACGGCCGGTACTCACCGCCTTGTACAAGGTTTCGGCCAATTGCCGCTGGCCCTGGCGGAACTGTGGGTAGGGAAAGCTCAGTGCCTGAAGGCCCTGATTGCGTTCGGCCAAACGTTGCTGCTGGCATTGAGCCCAGCCCAGAAAGCGCTGACACTGGATTTCGAAGAAGGCCCGCAGTTCAGTAGCCGTGAAATGCTCACTGAACAGCGTCTGCCCATCGCTGTCGACGTCCAGGTACACCAACGCCACCTCGATGGCCGACAGTTGACGTGCCTGACACATCAGCCAGCCATAAACCTTGGCCTGCGCCCAGTGCAACTGCCGGTGGTTGGCCGGCTGGCGCGCCAGGTCGCCACGGTGTGTCTTGATCTCTTCCAGGCGATTGCTGGCCGGGTCGTAACCATCGGCACGGCCGCGCACCTTGAGGGTTTCGAACTGGCCTTCGAGGGTAATTTCCGACTCGTAGCCGGCAGCACGCCGTGCCACCACCCGCTGGTGCCCTTCAATGCCCTCTTGAGCGGTGGGCGACGGGGTGAAGCGCAGGTCCAGGTCACCGACCTTGGCACTGAACTCGCACAAGGCGCGCACCGCCACGCTGTAGCTCAAGGTGTTTCGCTCCAGCGTACATGGCACACCGCGACCGGCAGTCCGTGTTGCCGGCAGAATTCCAGCCAGCGCAGTTGGTTATCCTGCAGGCGGTCACCGGGGCCCTTGACCTCGACCATGCGATAACGGCCCTGCTCGGGCCAGAACTGGATCAGGTCGGGCATGCCGGCACGGTTGCTGCGAATGTCCTGCAACAGGCGCAGGAAGCACTGCTTCAACTGGGCCGCCGGCAGGCAAGCCAAGGCCTGCTCCAGCAGTTCCTCGCTGAGCATGGACCAGAACACGAATGGCGACTGCAAACCCTGCTTGGCCTTGTAGCAGTCGAGAATCGCCTGGCGATGGCTACCCTCGTCGAGCCGACCGAGGCAGTGATCGAACAGCGCACTGCGCCGTTGCTGGAAGTCGCTGTCGTGCAGGTCTTGCGGCCCTGCCTGGAACGGGTTGAAGAACGCGCCGGGCACCGGAGCAAAGATGGCCTCCCAGCACAACAGGCCAAACAGGCTGTTGAACAGCGTGTTCTCCACGTAGTGTGCCTGGCCTCCCGCTTGTGCCAGATGCTGGCGCACGGCTTCCTCCACGCCGAGTGCTGCGTGCTCGCGGGGCAGTTCGAGTTCGATCAGCTCCAGTGGCGCAACCCGCTGGCGCCGCTGTGGCGGGCCGCCGAGTTTTCGCGCCAGGCGCGGCAGCATGCGCTCCAGCGCCTGCACCTCCAGCGCATTGGCAGGTGCCGCAGCCAGCTGCAACGCCAATGCGTGGGCCTGGGGCCATTGTTCGCTGCGCTCCAGCACCCGCACCTGGCGGATACGTGCCTGAGCATGGTTGCACTGCGCATACACGGCCATGGCCAGGTCCCATTCAGCTAGGCGCTCGCAGTGTTGGCCCAGGGCGAATTGCAACCGCGCATGGCGCCGCGCCAGCCAGGGGTTGTCGCTGTGCAGGCCCTGCAACGCCGCGAGGATTGGCAGCGGGTCGCCGCCCTGCTCCAGGCGCTCGGCGCACTGGTGCAGCGCCATGGCCAGGTCGACTTCGGCACGTTGCTGCAAGGCACGTGAATCGGTGCTGAACGGTACCTGCTCGTAACGCAGTACCCCCAGGTCAGCGAGGACGAAGTCAGACCAGTCCTGGTACAGGTTGCCGAAGAACAGCAGACGCATGCGGTCGCACAGGGGCTGCAGGCACCACTGGACAATGCGTACCTCGCTGTCAGGGAACCACTCGCTCAGAGGTCGGGCAGCCAGCTCCAAGGGTTGCAGCTGTGCCAGCAGATCCTGCTTGGCGGCGCGGGGGCGGCTCAATTGCGGGGCGAAGCAACGGGCCAGCTCGTCTTTGCGCAGCAAGGCGAACAGTTGCTCCAGTGCCAGTTGCTCGGGCTCCCGTACCCAGCCGAGGGCCTGCAACGGCTGCAGCGCCAGCGCGGTATCGCCGATTTCGACGTAGTCCAGCCGGTCGCTGCGAAACAACTCGCCCTTGCGCATGACCATGCGCACCATCAAGGCCTGAGCGGGTGCCTCCAGTTGATTGAAGGCCTGGATGAACGCCAGCTCCTGGTCATCGAGCAGGTCCTGGTAGCGCTGTTCTACCCACAGCAGCACCTGGCGGAAATTGTGCAGGTAGTAGAACGGGTCGTCGACGGAATGAGCGATCACAAGTACAGAGTCAGGCGGCTGGAACAACCACTGGTTATACATACAGACCAGCGCGCCTGGCAAGTACCGTGGGTCACTCCGTCGCGGTGACCATGTCCCCCGCCTCGGCCTTCACGCTGCCAAGCGGCGCCTGCAGCAGCAGGAAGTAAGCCACCGCCGAGCACAGCGCCACCACCGCACTGATCATGAACGCCGTGGTGAACGAGCCCGAATACTGGATGCTGAAGCCGGTCACGATCGGCGCGACAGAGCCGGCGATGTAACCGCCGAAGTTCTGGATCGAACCAAACGAGGCCACGCGCTGGCTGTCGACGATGGTGTTGACGATCATCCAGGCGGTTGCGCTGGCCATGTTGATGCTGAACAGCGCCAGGCACAGCAGGATGATGCAGCCGGTCAGGCCGGTGACGAACGACAGCGGCAAGGTGAACAGTGCTGCCAGCACCAGGCCGGTGATGACACTGAACTTGCGGCTGCCCAGCACACTCATGCCACGTTTTACCAGCCAGTCGCAGAAGCGGCCGGCAACGATAGTACCTGCCGCGCCAAAACCGTAGGCCAGCGACACGACCCAGGCGGTCTTGTACAGGTCCAGGCCGTGCTCACGCTCGAAGTAACCCGGCAACCAGGTCAAGTGCAGCCACAGCATGTAGATCACACCCATGAAGCCCAGTACCGCCCCCCAGGTGCTGCGGTGCTTGAACAGGTCGAGCCAGCCGGCAAAGTAAGAAGGCTTCGGCGCGTGCACCGAGGACGCGGGCGCCTGGTGCTCCCCCGGCAGCGGCTTGCCTTCGGCTGCCAGCTCGGCCAGGTATCGCGCCTTGCTTTTGTAGAAGCTCAGCCAGCACACCGCCAGTACCACGCCGATCACGCCTGTAATGATGAACATGCCGCGCCAGCCGAAGTTGACCATGAACAGCGTCAGCAACGGCGGTGCCAGACAGGGACCAAGGCAGGTCGACGACCACACCACGCCGGTTGGCGTGCCGCGTTCGTTGGCATCGAACCACTCCGACAAAGCCTTGGCGGCCGACGGGAACATCGGCGCCTCGCCAATCCCCAGCAATACCCGCAGGCCCATGAAACCGGCAAAACTGCTGACCATGCCGAACGCAGCCTGGGCAACCGACCAGCCCAGCAACGAGGCACCGAGGGCGATCTTGCTGCCCAGGCGGTCGATGATCATGCCCATCGGCAGTTGGGCAAAGGCATAGGCGATGGAAAACGCCGACAACAGAATGCCCATCTGCGAAGGGCTGATCATCATGTCTTTCTGGATGGAGGTGTTGGCGATCGACAGCGCACTGCGGTCCAGGTAGTTGACGATGCCGATCAGCAGCAGGAACACGACGGTGATGCGCTGGTACTTCTTCATAGGGTTCATGTGTCGACCTTTATTATTATTGTTGCCGCGCTGTCAGCGCCTTGGCGATCCCTCGTTGATGCTGCGCCCCTCCCTGGCGCAGCGTGTCGTTCAGGGCCTGCGTGCAGTGGCTGCAACCTCCAGCAAGCCACGCCGGCCGAGGTTGTCGATCAGCGCGCGCAGGCCGAACGCCCATTGCGGTGCCAGGTCGCTGGTGGTCACGCGGTTGCACAAGGTGCCCAGTTGCGGGTTGCTGATGCTCACCACATCGCCCGGCTTGTGGGTAAAGCCGTTGCCCGGCTGGTCGCGGTCCTGCTTGGGCGCGAACAGGGTGCCAAGGAACAGCACCAGGCCGTCGGGGTATTGATGGTTTTCGTTAAGCGTCTGCTGCACCAGGTCTTGGGGGTCGCGGCTGATCTGGCGCATGGAGCTGCGACCCGACAGGACGAAACCGTCTTCACCCTCCACCCGCAGGTCCACCTCGGCAGTGCGAACGTCGTCCAGCCCGAAGCTTTCGTCAAACAGCCGCAGCAGCGGCCCCAATGCAGTGGAGGCGTTGTTGTCCTTGGCTTTGGACAGCAGCAAGGCACTGCGCCCTTCGAAGTCGCGCAGGTTGACGTCGTTGCCGAGCATGGCGCCCTTGATACTGCCATCGCTCGACACCGCCAGCACCACTTCCGGCTCCGGGTTGTTCCAGCTGGACTTGGGGTGGATGCCGATGTCCGCGCCATGGCCAACCGCCGACAGCGGCTGGGCCTTGGTGAATACTTCGGCATCCGGGCCAATGCCCACTTCCAGGTATTGCGACCACAGGCCCTGCTCCACCAGCACCTTGCGCAGCGCTTCGGCTTGAGCCGAACCCGGCACGATCTGCGAAAGGTCGGCGCCAATGCGGCTGGCCAAGGTGTCACGGATCGCATCGGCCTTGGCCGGGTCACCCTTGGCCTGCTCTTCCACCACACGCTCCAGCAGGCTGGTGGCGAAGGTCACACCCGCGGCCTTCACCGCCTGAAGGTCGATGGGTGCCAACAGCCATGGCTGGCGCGGGTCGCGCCGGGCGGGGTCGCTGTTGGCCAGTAACGCCGGTAGCGCAATGAGCGGCTCGGCCAACGGCAAGGCACGCAGGTATGCGGCCGGGTCATCCACTTCAAGCAGCGCCGAGACCGTCGCCACATGGCTGCTGATATCGTAGACGGCGCCAGCCTTCACCCGCACCACCGCCGGCCCCTGTTCCGGCAACCAGACGCGCCCTACCCAACTGCCACTGTCGAACACGCTGGCATCAAAACTTAGCGGTAGCGGTTGATGGGTGTTCGATCGATCATCAGTCATCTGTGTACCCTTACTGTGCATCATTGGGAAAATGTCGGCAGTTCCATCAGCCCGGCCAGGCGGTCGAGGTCGGCCATCAACTGCGGCGACAGGCTTACGCCCTGCGCCAGTGCCTGGCGACGCAGGGCAAGGCCGGCTTGCCCGGGCAGGCGTACCGGGCGTTCGGGATCGAGCGGGCGGCTTGCCAGAATCAGGCGGCCAAGGAAGCTGGTTTCGTGGGTGAACGCCTCCAGGCCACCGAAGAAGCGCGGGTCAATGACCACGGCAGTGGCCGAGGCGCCCCACTGGGTGGGTTCGTCCTTGCGTCCATGACCGGCCAGGCCCGAGGTCAGGGCTTCGACCAGCAGCGCCAAGGCGAAGCCTTTGTGACCAAAGGCCTGCCCCCCCCAGAGGCAGGATGCTGCCTGGCGGGGTAGTGAAAAAATCGCGCGGGTCGTCACTCAGTTGCCCGTCGTTGCTCACCAGCACCGGGTGCGGCAGGCGGCTGCCGGCATCGCGGCATTGGCCCACCAACCCGAGGGTGACAGTGGACATGCTGACGTCCAGCAGTATCGGCTCGCCCTGGGTCGGTACACCGGCAGCAATCGGGTTGGGGGTGTACACGGGGTCGATACCGCCATGGGCGCAGACCAACGCCACAGACGGGTCCGACGAGTAGACCATGGCCACCAGGCCTTGGTCGGTATAGGGCTTCAGGTAGGCGGCCAGGCAACCTATGTGCGAAGCCCGGCGCACCACGGCGATACCGATGCCCTGCGCGGTTGCACCTTTGGCTGCGCAGTCCAGTGCACGGCTGACGCAGTATGGCCCCAGTACATAGTGGCCATCGAACACGCTGGAAATACCACTGTCCGACACGTGCTCCAGCGCCTGTGCGCGGGCCTTGACCTGCCCGCTGAGAATGCCATCGATGTAACGGCTGACCAGGTTCAGGCCATGGGTGCGGTGCCCGAGCAGTTCGCCTTCGAGCAGCACCCGGGTGACCACTTGGGCGACTTCGCTATCGGCACCGGCTTTTACGAACAGTTGCTCGACAAAGGCGGTTAGCGCTTGCACGTTGTAACGTGTGGGTTGGGTCATTACGGTTGCCTCGAAAATGGGACTGCAACGGACGATCAGGTCACGGCGCCAATCTGCCAGGGCACGAATTCGTTCTGCCCATAGCCGTGCTGTTCGCTCTTGCTGCGCGCCCCGGAGGCAATGCGCAGCATCTGATCGAAGATGTACGCACCCCGCTCCTCGATGCTGGTGGAGCCATCGGCAATGCCACCGCAATTGACGTCCATGTCTTCTTGCTGGTGCTCGAACACCCGGTTGTTGGTAGCCAACTTGATCGACGGCGCGGGGGCACAGCCGTAAGCCGAGCCTCGACCGGTGGTGAAGGCGATCAGGTTGGCCCCGCCGGCCACCTGGCCGGTGGCCGAGACCGGGTCGTAGCCGGGGGTGTCCATGAACACCAGGCCTTGTGCGCGCACGGCTTCGGCATACTGATACACGTCGACCAGGTTGCTGGAACCCGCCTTGGCCACCGCGCCCAGGGATTTCTCGAGGATGGTGGTCAGCCCGCCTGCCTTGTTACCGGCCGAAGGGTTGTTGTTCAGTTCGGCGTTCATGCGCTGGCAGTAGTCTTCCCACCAGCGAATGCGCGCCACCAGCTTCTCACCCACCTCACGGCTGACTGCGCGGCGCGTCAGCAAGTGCTCGGCGCCGTAGATTTCCGGGGTTTCGGAAAGGATCGCGGTACCACCGGCGGCCACCAAGCGGTCAACCGCATTGCCCAGTGCGGGGTTGGCGGTAATCCCCGAGTAGCCATCGGAGCCGCCGCATTGCAGGCCGACTACCAGATGCTGTGCGCTGACCGGTTGACGCCTCACCTGGTTGGCCTCGGCCAGCAGGCTGCGAACCTGCTCGATGCCTGCCGCGATGGTTTTCGAGGTGCCACCGATGCCTTGGATCGTGAAGGCACGCAACTGTGCGCTGGCCTGCAGGCCCTGGGTTTCCAGCAGGCTTTCAATCTGGTTGGTTTCGCAGCCCAGGCCGATGATCAGCACGGCAGCGAAGTTGGGATGCACGGCGTACCCGGCCAGGGTTCGGCGCAGCAGGCCAAGGGCTTCGCCGCTGGGGTCCACGGCGCAGCCGGCACCGTGGGTCAGGGCCACCACCCCGTCGATGTTCGGGTAATCGGCAAGCGCTTCGGGGTGGATGTCGCGGCGGAAATGGTCGGCCACCGCCCGGGCTACCGTGGCCGAGCAGTTCACCGACGTGAGAATACCGATGTAGTTGCGGGTAGCGACCCGGCCATCGGCGCGCACAATGCCTTGGAACTGCGCTGCGCTGCCCGGCTGGCTGCGGGTATCGACACCGAAGGCATAGTCGCGGGCAAAGTCACCCATCTGGACGTTGTGCACATGCACATGGTCGCCGGCATCGATGGCCTGCGATGCAAAACCGATGATCTGGCCGTACCGGCGCAGCGGCTGGCCCTGCTCCACACGAACCGTGGCGAGCTTGTGGCCCGAGGGGATAGGCTGGCGCACGGTAATCGCCTCGGCCTCCAGGCGCAGGCCTTGCGGCAGCGGCTGACGGGCGATCAGTACATTGTCCAGCGGGTTCAGGCGGATGACGGCAGGGTCACCGGATTTGGCAATCAGTTGCATGGGACCTCTCAGGGCGGTGCGGCTGACTTCTTGTTATGGCTGTGGCCACTTTAAGAAGCCTTGCGTGGCATTCCCAATGAGATGATCCGATCAAGCGATAACCTGAGGTTATCGCAAGAGGATTTCAGCACCTGATTATCAATCACCTGTGAGGCCATGAGGGCTGCGCTACACGGCCTCGGGGCTATCTCTATACGGCCCTGCGACGCTGCGCACCCTCCAGCAGGATCTCGACAAACGCCCGAGCCGAAGCGCTCAGCGGTTCCTCCTTACGGGTGACCACACCATACTCCAGCGCAGGTACATGCAAGGGGCTGCGCAGCTCCTTGAATTGCCCGCTGGCCAGCTGTGCGGCAACCATCGAGCGCGGCAACATGGCAATCATAGGTGCCGATTGCAGCAGCTGCAGGAACATCGGCATGGAGATGGTCTCGACACTGTCGGCAGGCGTGGCGATACCGGCCACCCGGAACGCCTGCTCCAGGCGGTTGCGGATCGGCGTGCCCACCGGGTACAGCACCCACGGCCAGTCGCCTAGCGCTTCAAGGGGTGTGCTGTCGAGCTGGTTGAGCGGGTGCTCGCTGTTCACTACCAGGCTGAAAGGTTCGGGCTCCAAGGGCTGGAAGTCGAACAGCTGGCTGAAGCGTTCCTCAGTAAAGCGGCCGATCATGATGTCCAGCTTGTTCTGCTCAAGCATGGCCAGCAGGTGATCGCTGGAGTGCTCCACCACTTCAATCGACAGTAACGGGCTGCGCGCCTTGATGGCGGCGATGGCCTGCGGCAGAACCAATGCAGTCGCGGCAAAGATACCGCCAACACGAATAAAGCCGTGCCCGCCGTTGCGCAGGCGGTTGACCTGGTCGACGAACTGCTGCGACTCGGCCAGCGCACCCTGAGCGTAACGCACCACGTACTCGCCCAGTTCGGTAGGTGGCATGCTGCGCGGCAAGCGCTCGAACAGGGCGAAGCCGAACTGCTCCTCAAGGTCGCGCAGCATCTTGCTCAGGGCCGGCTGGCTAAGGTTCATGCGGGTGGCGGTTGCATGCATGTTGCGCGTGCGCGCCAGGGTGTCGATCAGCACCAGGTGCTTGTAGCGAATCCAGTTGCAAAAGCTGGAATGGGTCATGTCCGGCGGCATAGACGCAGGGCCTCATGCTGGGTGAAGGTCATTGCGCCCGCAAGTAGCGCAGCAAAGTATCGAGGGCAACCGAGTGGGGCCGTGAACGCAAGGTGAGTACACCGAGGTTGGCCATGGCCAGCGGCAGTTCCACCGGCAGGATGGCGACCATCCCATAGCGGGCATAGTGCTCGGCTACGTCATTGGGCACCACTGCAATCATTTCAGAGGCTTCGAGCATGGCCGTGGTTGCCAGGATCGAGGCGGTTTCGACGATGTCCAGCGACTGCACCATGCCGCCGGCCTGCAGCGCGCTTTCGACGCGGCGGCGCATCGGGCTGCCGATGGGGTGCAGGATCCAGGTCAGGCTCACCAGGTCTGCCAGCTGCAACCCGGTGGCGCGGGCCAAGGGGTGGCCTGCGCGGGCAATCACGCGCATCTGCTCACCCCCTTCGAACAGCTCGATGTTCAGCGCCTGGCTGTCGCTCTGGTCCGGCAGGCGCCCCACCACCATGTCGAAGTCACCGCGCAGCAAGGCGGGCAGCAAGGTATCGCTGGTACCGACTTCCAGGGCGATGCGTACCTTGGGGTGGTCGTGCTTGTAAGCCAGTATCGCCTTGGTCAGCACGCCCGGCACCGGCCCCATGACGCTGCCCACGCGCACCAGGCCCAAGGCCCCGCGCGCCAGCTCGGCGATTTGCGCCTGGGCATGCTCGAACTCATGCAACGCGTTCTGTGCGTAGCGGATCATCACCTCGCCGTACAGCGTTGCTTGCATGCCCCTTGGCAAACGCTCGAACAACCGTACGCCAAGACGCTCCTCCAGTTGTTGCAGCAACAGGCTGGCCGCCGGTTGCGTGGTGTGCATCGCTGCCGCAGCGCGGCGCAGGTTGCCAAATTCGCCCAAGGCATTGAGCAGCGTGATCTGCCGGCTGGAGATTTTCAGTGCGCCAAGGCTGGCAGGCGCCTGGGCGTTATCGGGCGGCAAGCGAGACATATCGAATCCGGTATCGCTGATTAAGATTTGGCGATTATGCCTGTATCGCTCGACAACCTACAGTCAGCGCTCCCAGTGCTTGAACAGAACAAGAGCCGACCATGAGCATTCGTATTACCCACCTCAGCGTACGTGACATCCGTTTCCCCACTTCACTGTCGCTGGATGGCTCAGACGCCATGAACAGCGCCCCCGACTATTCTGCGGCCTATGTGGTGCTGCACACCGACGCCGAGGCCCTCGAAGGCCACGGCCTGACGTTCACCATCGGCCGAGGCAACGAGATATGCGCGGCCGCGGTGCAGTCACTGGCGCCCTTGATCGTCGGCCTCACCCTCGATGAAATCACCGCCGACATGGGTGGTTTCTGGCACCGCTTTACCGTCAGCGACAGCCAGCTGCGCTGGCTGGGCCCGGAAAAGGGCGTGATCCACCTGGCCACGGCCGCCATCATCAACGCCGTGTGGGACCTGTGGGCCAAGCACGAAGGCAAGCCCGTATGGAAACTGCTGGCCGACATGACGCCGGAGCAACTGGTGCGCTGCCTGGACTTCAGCTATGTCACCGACGTGCTCACCCCCGAAGAAGCCATTGCCCTGCTGCGCCGCCAGGCGCCAGGCAAAGCCCAGCGCGAGGCACAGATGCTGCGTGAAGGCTACCCCGGCTACACCACCGCGCCAGGCTGGTTGGGCTACAACGAAGAAAAAATGCGCAAACTGGCCCGCGAGGCCGTGGAAGATGGCTGGACCCACATCAAGCAGAAGATCGGCGCCGACCTGGAAGAAGACATTCGCCGTGCCACTATCCTGCGCGACGAAATCGGCTGGGAGCGCACCCTGATGATGGATGCCAACCAGGTGTGGGGGGTCGAGGAGTCGATCGCCAACATGCGCCGCCTGGCCGCCTTCGAACCGTTGTGGATCGAAGAACCGACCAGTCCGGACGACATTCTCGGCCACGCCACCATTCGCCAACGCATCGCGCCGATTGGCGTGGCCACCGGTGAACATTGCCACAACCGTGTCATGTTCAAGCAAATGTTCCAGGCCGGTGCGCTGGACTTCTGCCAGCTGGACGCTGCCCGCCTGGGCGGCCTGAACGAGGTGCTGATCGTGCTGCTGATGGCGGCCAAGTACGACGTACCGGTGTGCCCGCACGGGGGTGGCGTCGGGCTGTGCGAATATGTGCAGAACATCGCCCTGTTCGACTACATCGCAGTGTCTGCCTCGCTGCACAACCGGGTGCTGGAGTACGTCGACCACCTGCACGAGCACTTCATCGACCCGGTGGTGATCCGCCGCGGGCGCTACATGCCGCCACAACGCCCGGGCTACAGCATCGAAATGCACGCTGAAACCCTGGAGCGCTACCAGTACCCCAACGGCGCCGTGTGGCTCGACATCAACCGCTCCTGACCCACAGACCTTGGCGTGTCGCGGTTACGCGGCACGCCACCAGCACATTTCACGGGGAAAAAAACAATGACAACCCTCACCCGTGCAGCGGCTTCGGCCCCTGCCGCCACCACAGAGCAGCGCCTGAACGGCCTGCTGTTACGCAAATTGATGCCACTGCTCATCGTCGTCTATGTGATGAGCTTTCTTGACCGCACCAACATCGCCTTGGCGAAAGCCAGCATGGGCATCGACCTGGGCTTGTCGGCAGCGGCGTACGGCCTGGGTGCCGGCCTGTTCTTTCTCACCTATGCGCTGGCCGAAGTACCCAGCAACCTGATCATGCATCGGGTGGGCGCGCGCTTCTGGATCACCCGCATCATGATTACGTGGGGTTTGCTTTCGGCGGGCATGGCCTTCGTCCAGGGTGAAACCTCGTTCTACATCATGCGCCTGTTGCTGGGCGTAGCCGAAGCGGGCCTGTTCCCCGGAGTCATGTTGTACCTGACCTATTGGTTCGACCGCGAACAGCGCGCCCGTGCTACGGGGTATTTCCTGCTGGGCGTGTGCCTGGCCAATATCCTCAGCGGGCCACTGGGCGGTGCCCTGCTGGAAATGGACGGCGTACTCGGCTGGCACGGCTGGCAATGGCTGTTCGTGCTCGAGGGCCTGCCTGCCGTGGCCCTGGCCTTGGTGGTGTGGAAGAAGTTGCCGGACGGCCCCGCGTCGGCGCCCTGGCTGTCGGCCGCCGATGCCAACGATATCGAACGCCGCCTGGCTGCGGAGCGGGCTGCCGCGCCACAGCAAAGCAAGTTGGGGCAGATGTTCCGCGACCGGCAGATCTGGCTGGCGATCGTGGTGTACTTCGTGCACCAGATCACCATCTACACGGTGATTTTCTTCTTGCCGGGCATCATCGGCACATACGCTGCGCTATCGCCTTTCCAGGTCGGCCTGCTGACCGCGGTGCCATGGGTTGCCGCCGCCATCGGTGCCGCCACCTTCCCACGGCTGGCCACCTCACCACGCCGCTGCCGCACCTTGCTGTTCTTCGGCCTGCTGACCATGGCGGCCGGGCTGCTGCTGGCCTCGCTGGCCAACTCGTTCGTTGGCCTGATCGGGTTCTCCCTGACAGCGCTGATGCTGTTCGTGGTGCAATCGATCATCTTCGTCTTCCCCTCCAGCCGCCTGAGCGGCAATGCGCTGGCGGCCGGCCTGGCCTTCGTTACCACCTGTGGCCTGTTTGGCGGTTTCGTCGGGCCTTCGGTAATGGGGCTCATCGAGCAGACCACCGGCAGCACCCGCAATGGTTTGTGGATCATTGCTGCGTTGCTGGCAGTGGCGGCACTGGTCAGCACCCGCCTGCGCCAGGGGCAGGAGCAACACTGAGCAATACGCACGCTTGCACCGCCTGCAAGCGCAGCCTTGTGCTGCACTTGCAGGCACTTCGATCTCAATGTGAGAGGCGGACACGGCGCCGGCAGCCTTGCTCCAGCGCCCGCGCCAAACGCTCCACTGCTTGGCGCAGGTCGTCCGGCAGCCCGCCCGGCCACATCAACGCCAGGTATTGCGGGTAACGCCCCTGCAGGCAGAACTGCTCGCCCGGCAGTGCACGCAACGCTGAACCTGCCAAGGCTACGGCAACACGCTCCCATACCAGCGGCTGGCGAAAGCAAACCCACAGCATGTGCCCACCTTGCGGCATCTCAAACCTCACCTGTTGGCCAAATTGCAGCGCAAGCACATGCGCCAGGCCGTGAGTTCGCCTTTGCAGGTCTGTGCGCAGGTGTACCAGTTGTACGTCCATTTCCCCCTTGCCGAACATGTGCGCAAGCGCCTGCAGACGCAGTGGCGCGAGCCGAAACGCGCGTTCGGCAAACGCCTTGGCCAGCACGGTGTCTTTGCTCAACAAATAGGCATACGGTGCTTCGGCCCCGACCGTGGACTCGAACGCGCCCATCACCAGCAGCCAGCGCGGGTCGACCCAGTCGCGCAGGCGCTTTTTCGGTGGCCCGTTGTAACAGAGCTCACTGTCCAGATCGTTTTCCAACAACCAAACAGGGTGCTGGCCTAGCAACAGACCAAGCTGTTGCTGATAGTACGGTGAAACCAGCCGCCCTTGCGGCATGCCCAGGCACGATGGCATGACCAACATCTTTACAGGCTCGCTCCCTAGCAGCGTGGCCAAGGTGTGCAGGTCCGGATTACCACGGGCATCCGGTGGCACCTCCAGCACACGCATGCCTGCACGTGTCAGGGCGCGCAGCACTTGTCGGCAACAGGGTGAATGCACCAGCACGGTACCGCCCTGCAAGGCCAGCGCCGCCATCAGCGTCTCCAGCAACGCCGGCACATCAGGTGCCAGTTGCACGTCATCGCGACACCAGTACTGGCTGGAAGAACGGGTATAGCGTTCTGCCAATGCACTGCGCAGGCGGGTGCTGCCAAGCGCCCCCCAGGGCTCCACGCCGCGGTCACGCTGGCGGGCGAAACGCCGTTCGTGGCCAAACAGGGCACGCTCCAGCAGCGGTTGCACGGGGGGTGGCAGACAGGGCGTGGTCACGGCTTGCACTTTGCCAGCGTGTTGTACGTAATAACCTGACCTCGGCAAGCAGCGTACGCGGCCCTCCTCTTCCAGCAGGCTGTAGGCGCTCTGCACCGTTGCCAACGACACCCGCAGCCGTCGGGACAGTGTGCGCAGTGACGGTAAGCGGCATGGGCCACCGCTTGCCGCCTGATCGATCATGGCTTCCAGGTAGCGATATACCTGGCGATACGCGAACTCGCCGGGGGCCACTCGCCCCATCAGGACAACCCCGCAAAGCCGCGCCGCAGCCCCAACGCCTGCCGAGGCATCAACCTCAAGTGCACGTCGCGGCGAGCCAGGTTGTTCATCAGGCGCCAGGCGGTCAGCGGCAGTTGCCCACTATAAATCGCCCGCAACTGCACCAGCGGCAAGCCACTGGTGTTCACCAGCCAGGCTTTCACCGCATCAGGGCAGGGTTTGCCCTGCAACGCCCTGTGTAGGTACGGCAACGCCACCAACATATCGGCATGCCGGCATTGCAGGAAACGTTCGAGGTTCTTCCCTTGCCGGGCAAAAGGGCTGAATAGCAAGCACACCAGCTGCGTCTGATTGAGGCCGTAGGTTTTGCCGAGTTGCGACTGATGCATTTCGTGTTGCTTGCTACCACCCGACTGCCCGGCCAGGCGCAGCGCGGGGCGGCTGGACTGGGGGTCCAGGCTGCGTGCATGCAGCTCGTGCAACTGTGCCGTGGCTTGCGGATCGACGAATGCCGACAGTGGCCAGGCACCCGGGGCGTTCTCGATACTACAACCCAGCATGCTATCAAGCGGCTGTGCTTCGACTACGTACGGTAGCAGGTCATCGAGGGCTATCAGCCGCACCATCTCCCTTTCCGATGCGCCGCCCAATGCCGGCTGGCGATTGGGGGCGCCCCCGACAACCCCATGCAACCGGCCCAGACCTTGGGCCAGCAACGCCAGGCACTGGTACATCGCATACGGGCCGTGCTCGCCGGACAGGCGCAGGTTACGCCGGGCCCATGCCAGGTATCGGCGCCGCTGGGCACCGGGTATGGCGGTGACCAATGCATCGGCAGGTGCCTGTGCCTGCAGCGCAAAACCTATAGCCCCCGCCAGCTCCAGGTGCAGACGGCAACCCAGCAAGGCTTCAGGCCTGGCGTCGACCAAGTGGCCGAACATCAACAAAGCGTCTTTCGCCAGTGCCCAACGCTCGGGCCTGGCCGAGGGCTGGCGACGAAACGGCACCACTGCGTCACCCTCGATCATCTGCAACTGCACCCGGGGGTCATCCTGCATGAACAGTGCGCTGAAGCTACGCTCGTGCGCGTCCAGCCTGGCGCTGTCCGCAACCGGCAAGCTGACCACCAGCACCCGCAGCTGGAAGGTTACCGGCGCACGCAGGGCAATACTCAATTGTGCGGCACGCAGCATCGCCAACAGCCTGGCACTGTGGCGATCGCTGCCCTGCAACACCTGCAAGCGGAAGGTACCGATATACTCGAGCCCACCCGCCGCAACCACCAGCCGTTGTATCAACAGTTGCAAAGAAGCACGCTGCGCCTGTGACATGTGGTTCAGCAAGCGTTCAAGCACTTGTTCGTAGACGTAATGCATTGCCTGGTCGTGAATAGCTGTCACGAAATCACCTCGCCCACTTCATTCAGCCGACACATGCCGAGCCCACTGCATTGAGCTTGAACCTGCGCCAAACTTACCCAGAAGAAATTTCCTACAATCAAATGGAAGTAATGACGTAACCCTTCACTGTCGCCAAGCCATCGAGAAAAGCCCTCCACGACAATGACCTATCGCTAACACACATCGCCCTGGCCTAGGCATAGCCATGCTCATTTCACGCTCCTTGCGCAAACTACTACCGAGCCATTATCGAGGGATGCAGAGCGAATTGAAGATACAGATCGCGGTAAAAAAACCATTCACCAGAAGCACAAGCGCACATTGAAGCGCATGGCGAATGCGTTCAAGCCAGATTATTTGGCGGAATATTTCCGACAATTAAAAAACATCCCACTTAGATGTAGTAATTTTTATATTTATTTGTAGGAACGTTCCTATTTTTAATGTTTCAACCCCACCCCGCAGACACAAAAAAACCCGGGGCTCACCCGGGTTTTCCAGTAACGCATGCAACCGTCAGTGTTGTGCCATGTCCAGCACCACCCGCCCACCGCACGGGCATTGGTCCATGTAGCGATGCGCCTCTACCACCTGCTCGAACGGGTACACCTTGATGATCTGCGGTGTCAGCAACTGGTCGGCGGTAAACTGGTTGATGTCGCGCAAGGCGCGCTGCAATGCCACCTGGTCCTGGCTGATGCCAAGCTCTGGCTTGCCGGTGAAGTTGCCGATGCAATGCACATAGAACTGGATGTTCTTCTGGAAAGCCGCGCACGCCGGGAACGGCGTTTGATTACCGCCTTGCAGGCCATACAGCACCAGGCTGCCACGCGGTGCCAGCACGTCGCCCAGCAGCGACATCTGCGGGCCACCCATGCCATCGAGAACCATGTCTACGCCGCGACCTTCGGTATACTTGCCAACCTGCAGCAGCAAGTCCTGCTCTTCGGTGACAATCACTTTGTCGGCGCCCAGGCTCAGCAGGTACTCACGCTGTTCCGCTTCCTTGGTGGCCGCAAACACTTTCAGCCCCAACGCCTTGCCAAGCTGCACGAAGGCGGGGCCGGCGCAATGGCTGGCATCGGTGACCAGCGCAGTCTGCCCGGTCTTGGCCCGCGCCAGGTCGACGTAGGCAAAATAGGCGATCAACAGCGGCGTATAATGCACGCTGGCCTCGATCGGGGTGAGTACATCCGGGTAGCGGGTAATGGCTGAACGCGGGAGCACAATGACATCACCATACACCGGGTGGTCGTTGGCACTGGTAGCCGGGAAGCTGGCAACCCGATCACCGACGGCAATGTCTTCTACCCCTTCACCGATCGCCGTCACCACCCCGGCCATTTCGTGGCCGATCCCCGCAGGCAGCCGTGCCTGGGACGGCGCCAGGTTCTGGCGCCAAAGCACGTCATACCAGCTGACGCCAACCGCCTCGACGCGGATCTGAACCTCGTCGGCAGCGGGTGACGGTTCGGCCTGCTCCTCGCAACGGAGCACATCGGCAGCGCCGAACTTGTGGAAACGGATCATGCGGGACATCGCATACCTCGCCTTTGTGAACCTCTAATTACCACTGACTCTATCCGGGCTTTACCGGTTAGACCATCAGCGGTCATTAATAGTCGACATGCTTGTCATCGATTGGGCACCTCACTTTCCCTGCAATTGGTCCCCCTAAACCCGTGCAGGGTAACAGCCTTTGGCCTTAAGATTCACCCCTGCCCCACTTTAGGCGAAGCGCACCGATGAATCGAAACGACCTGCGTCGCGTAGACCTCAACCTGCTGATCGTGTTCGAAACGCTGATGCACGAGCGCAGCGTGACCCGTGCCGCGGAAAAACTGTTCCTCGGCCAACCGGCCATCAGCGCGGCCTTGTCGCGCCTGCGCAACCTGTTCGACGACCCGCTGTTCGTGCGCACCGGCCGCAGCATGGAACCCTCTGCGCGGGCGCACGAGATCTTCGCCCTGCTGTCGCCGGCGCTGGACTCCATTTCCACGGCGGTCAGCCGCGCAGCCGAGTTCGACCCCGCCACCAGCAATGCCGTCTTCCGCATCGGCCTGTCGGACGACGCCGAGTTCGCCCTGCTGCCACAGTTGCTCAAGCGCATTCGCGCGGAAGCGCCTGGTATCGTGCTGGTGGTGCGAAGGGTCAATTACCTGCTGATGCCTACGTTGCTGGCTTCGGGCGAGATTTCGGTGGGCGTCAGCTACACCAGCGAACTGCCGGCCAACGCCAAGCGAAAAGTACTGCGCCGCAGCATGCCGAAACTGCTGCGGGCCGACAGCGTGCCCGGCAGCATCACCCTGGACGACTTCTGTGCCCGACCGCATGCACTGGTGTCGTTTGCCGGTGACCTTTCCGGGTTTATCGACGAAGCGTTGGAAGAAATTGGTCGCAAGCGCCATGTGGTGCTGGCGGTGCCGCAGTTCAACGGGCTGGGGAGCTTGCTGGCGGGCACGGATATCGTGGCGACGGTGCCGGACTACACGGCCGATGCACTGACTGCGGCGGGAGGGTTGCGTGCCGAGGACTTGCCGATACCCGTGCGCAGTTTCGAACTGCACATGGCTTGGCGTGGAGCGCAGGATAATGACCCGGCGGAAAGGTGGTTGCGGTCGAGGATACAGATGTTCTTCGGGGATCCCGATAGCTTGTGACTGACTTCCATCAATATCCATAAATACCAATAGAATCATCACTTTATCCTGACCCTACGTCCAAGGCCATCCGTAGTATTCCGCTCATTTCCAATACGCTTGCGGATATATTTTTGGGTACTTTTTCTATTTCGAAAAAAAGTACCCGCACATGACGACTTCCCTCCCCACGCCTGCATTGCGGCGTAAACTCAGCGATGCCTTCTTGCGCGCCATTGCTGAACCCGGCAAGTACACCGACGGCGAGGTACCCGGTCTTTACCTGCATGTTCAGGCCTCGCAGAAGTCGAACAAGCCTGCCGCGAAATACTGGCGGATGAGGTATCGCCTGAACGGCAAGGAAAACGTGTACGCGATCGGCCGTTATCCCGACATTGGCTTGAGAGACGCCCGCGACTTGGCCCGCGCCGCGCGCCAGAACGTAGCTCATCACGTCGCCCCGCTGAAGGCCAAACGCAAGAAAATCGCCGATCAGCTACTCAATGAGGAACGCACATTCAGTTACGTCGCCGAACAGTGGCTGGCCTTCAAGTCGCACGACCTCGTGAGCAAATCCCTCGCGGGCTTTCGCGGCGCTTTGAACAATCACATCCTGCCCACGATCGGCAACATTCCCGTCAGCGAGATCAAACTGGACCACATCATCGAGATCATCGCTACCCTGCGCCGAGCACGCACACTGGCCATGGCCAAGCGCGTGCGTACCATCATCCGTGCCGTGCTCGGTTTCGCTGAGGGTCGTGGCTGGGTGGAGCGTAACGTGGCCCTGAGCAACACCGAAGAGCTCAAGGTTCGCCATGTGGTGACCAGTAATCCCGCGATCGAACGACCAGCCGATTTGGGTCACCTACTGCTTCGTCTGGATGAGCTCAGCCCGAGCAGCGTGAGCACTGCGATGCGCTTGCTGGTCATGCTGCCGGTTCGCCCCGGCGAGCTGGTGAAAATGCGTTGGGAAGACATCGATCTGGTCAGCGCCGACTGGCGGTATGTCGTAGGGAAAACCCGCCATCTGGATAAGAGCAAACACATCGTGCCACTGCCGGAGCAAGCCCTTGTGCTGTTGCGTGAACTACATGAACGGCGGGTGGTGGATGAAGCGGGCAATGGCTGGGTCTTTGTATCGCCGGTCTACCCAGGCTATCCAATTGACGCCACGTCCCTGGCCAAGGCCTACCAGCGGATCTGGCCGGAATACCGCATCACTGCGCATGGTTTCCGCGCCACCTACCGTACTATCGCTCACGAGCATTTAGGTATCGATCCGATTGTACTGGAGTTGTCGTTATCGCACCGCATGCCAGGTGCACTGGGTTCCGTGTATGCCCGCGCGCAATTGCTGCCGCAGCGTCGGGAGGCCGCACAGCATTGGGCGGACTACCTCGATCGGCTTCGAAAAAATTCCAAAGATACTGCAGCAGAATAGTTGTCGGAAAAGTACAGATCCTACTTGCACTTCCTTCTTGTCATGATCACAACAACTGCCTCTTCAGATAGGGCCAACTCAATATCGTGAACATGGCGGAGCACTCGATATCCGAACTCACGCGACTTAGCCAGCCGGTAAAAATAAAGTTATAACAATCAATAAGATAAAAATTGAGTTCGAAAGCAGCGAAGTCCGCCAAATAGCGCTCCAACGACTTCTGAATCGCCCCTGATTTCCTAGACACTCTCCAAGCTCTGAAAATAGCGTTTCTCATACTCTACTGGCGACAGCTGCATAGCACTGCCGTGTCGGCATTTAGGCTTATAAAACATCTCGATGTAATCGAAAATATCACTCCGGGCTTCGTCACGCGTTGCGTAGATCTTTCGTCGGATTCGCTCCCGCTTCAAAAGCTGGAAAAAGCTCTCGGCTATGGCATTGTCGTGGCAGTTTCCCCGTCGGCTCGTGCTGCTGACCACATTTTTGGCCTTAAGGAAGCTTTGCCAATCTGAGCTACTGAACTGACTGCCTTGGTCTGAGTGAATCATCACTTGCTGCTGTGGCTTGCGTCGCCAAACGGCCATCAACATCGCGTCGATAGCAAGGTCGCTGCACATCCTCGGCTTCATTGACCAACCAATCACTTGGCGAGAAAACAGATCCAGCACTACCGCCAGATACAGCCATCCTTCATAGGTGCGAATGTATATGATGTCTGTCACCCAGACCTTGCTCGGCTCGCTGACCTTGAACTGCCGGGCAAGGTGGTTGGGCGAGGCCAGGTTGGTTTTCCGCCATAAAACCCAGGACGACGGCGATAGCCCGTTTGCGAACGCAACCCCTCTGCCTGCATCAAACGACCGACTCGATTTCGCCCGCATGTCTCTCCCAGTTCACGCAGGTCACCATGAATTTTGCGGTAGCCGTACACACCTCCGCTTTCGAGCCAAGCCTGTTTGATCAAGCCAAGCAGACGATGATCTTCTTTTGCTCGGGTAGATTGAGGCTCGGCCAGCCAGGCGTAGTAGCCGCTGGGATGCACCTTGAGGGTTTGGCAAAGGCGCCGCACCGGGTAATCCGTCGAGTGCTTCTTGATGAAGGCGTACTTCAGCCGCACTCCTTGGCAAAGTACGCGGCGGCCTTCTTTAAGATGTCTCACTCTTCCGTCACGCGCTTGAGTTCAGCGCGCAGCTTACGCAGCTCAGCCTGCTGATCATCGTCTTGCTGACGCTGTTCTTGGGGTTTGCTGTATAGCTTGATCCAAGCGTAGAGGCTGTGCACGGACATGCCCGGGCGCTGGGCAACATCGGCGACAGGCTTGCCTTTCTCGGTCACTTGCTTGACCGCTTCGATCTTGAATTCTTCAGGGTAACGCTGACGACTCATGGCACCTCCTATTTGGGCCTCATTATGAGGCTTGGAGATGTCTAGGAAACCAAGGGCGATTCATACCACACTAGACAGTGCCTTAAGCCTCAAATCTTGAAACAAGTTGCTGCAAGTGCCCCGCTAACTCGGAAAGATCGCCACTTGCCTGATCAGTTTGTGTGACGCCTTCAGATGCTTCCTTGGACAGTCCCTGTATTTTCAGCAGGCTCCGATTGACGCTTTCCATCATCCCCTCCTGCTGATCAGCTGAACCGGCAATGACCCTACTTCGCTCAATGATCGTCTCGATTGAGGCCTGAATATCTCTTAAAGCCTGGTCAGCGGACCCAGCCAGACTCAGAGTGATCTCCGCACTTTCTGAACTGCGCCGCATTGACGAAACTGCCCGTTCCGTCACCTCCTGAATGCCCCCGATGAGCACCTCGATCTCATGGGTTGAGTTCTTAGTTCTAAGCGCCAAGGCCCGAACTTCCTCTGCGACTACTGCGAAGCCGCGCCCAGCGTCACCTGCCCGGGCCGCCTCAATGGCAGCGTTGAGCGCGAGAAGATTCGTTTGCTCCGCGATTGAGCGAATGACCTCGATGATTCTGGTGACGTTTGCAACATTCATGGCCAGCTCGCCGACCTGTGCGTTTGTCAGCGAAACCTCTTCAGTAAGCTCAGAGATGGAGTTGACCATCCGAGCGAACTGTTCACAGCCCGATCTCACGCTTTGATCGGAAATCTGAGAGGCCTCCGCAGTCCTGGCTGCGTTCTTTGCGACCTCCACCACTGCGAGCGTCGCGACATTCACAATAGAAACCGCTGACACAACCTCCTCATTCTGCAACTTCATTGCCCTTGAAGAAGATGTGGTGACTACTTTGAGCTCAACTGCAGAGGCCGCAATGCGGGTGGATGACTTGGTGATCGCCTTGATCATCTCCCTCAGACCGTCCTGCATGAGGTTTAGCGAGCTAAGAACCTGAGCAGGCTCGTCTCGGCCCTGGGCGTCTATCTTGACGTCCAGCCTTCCCAGGGCAACCCTCTCAACCACCTGCACTGCGCGCCGAAGGGGTCGCACAATGCTCTTGGTGTAAAAAATCGCTAAACCCACCGTTACCAGTAAAGCGATTAATACGGCAGCGATGATACCCCGCCGGGCACTGTCCCGGGCCTCGAGAAGCCCTACCGTGGCTTTCTCATAACCCTCCATGTTTAGCTTCATGAGTTCCTCGGTTGCCATCCCAAGCCGAGTCCCATAGCCAATTATTGCTCCCCTCAGCATTGAGGAAGCCGAGGCCAGATCGCCAGAAGAAATTGTACGGATGATATTCTCCTGCTCAGTGGTATAGATCTTGTCAGTCTGGTCGAACTGATCGAATACACTTCGCTCTTCCACACTCGTCAGCCCGACATTGACCTGTTCCTTCAGCGACTGAACTTCACCCACAAGCGCTTTCAGTTGGCGAAGACCAACCGTCCTTGCCGCTGGATTTTCCAGAGAGGAGAGTTGAGCAAGAAATACATGATTCCTAAGCTGTGCTTTAACCAGGTTACTGAGATTGACTATATTGGGCAGCCACTTCTCATTGATGACCGCAGATTGCTTCGCCATCCTTTCCATTTTATGAATAGAGAACGTACCCAAAAGAAAAACAATCAGCGCGATGATGCCAAAACTAAATGCCGAGCGCGGCGCCAATTTCATACTTCGTAACATATCGCCCCCGTATAGCCAAAGGCAGCAAACAAGAAAGCGCCTGACGAGGACCGTACAGGCGCACAAGTAACGCAAGGGACAACAACAATAGGCGCTAAATGGCACTCAAACCATTGAGGAATATCTGACCTCGTTGCCTACAGGTCAAAAGGCCAGCTTCTTGATCACAAGAAATACACCAATGAAGCCGCTGGCCAATCCACTGAAAAACCCACTCATGCCGTTGCCGATGGAATTATCAAGTGGATTGAGTGGAAACGGCGCAAGGTAATATGCAACAAGAAAGGCCACAACTGCGGAGATAACGCCACCAACAAGGCCAGCCACAACAGATTCTTTCAAAGCAAGACTCATAGTAGTTCCTCTGTTTTTATTTTCGGACGTACATCAACAAACAACCCTCCCCAGGCGAGGAAGATCATTGGCCAGGTATTTCTTTGAGCCCTCTAACTGTCCTAGATTCGCCGTTTTCAGGCGAACCGAGGACTCATCCTTGATGGATAGGGAATTAGAGCGGACGCCCCAAATACTGGTAGGTCTGCAGTAGCAGCCCAGCCGATCTCTCTCGGTTACCCAACGCGTCTTCCTGTTCATTCCTGCACAACTGCAGCGATGCGTCGCAGATCGTCTTACAACGTTCAAATCGACGATTGGAGTACATTTCAAGAGCAGCTTTTGCTGTGGTGGTGGCAGCAATGCTTTCAGCAAGGACAACAGCATCTTCGATGGCCATGCCACCGCCAGAGGTCATGTGAGGCGTAGGAGCGTGTGCGGCGTCGCCGAGCAGAATCACACGATTGCGATGCCAAGGCGCCGGCACAAGTGTGATATCCAGCGGACGGAAAATGACCTGCTTGGCATCGGTCACACGCTCGAGCGAGTCGCGGATTGCCGGAGCAGTGTACTCCATCAAGCGCTCCCGAATGAGATGATGAGCCTCTCCCTCCGGAATGCGCAGAGGCTCTTTACTGTTTTCGAGATAGAAGATGTAGCAACTTTCTTGCGACGTCGGGAACGATCCCACCGTATGACCCGTGGGAGTGCGATAAAGGCAGAAAGCATCGATTTCAGCGGGCCTCGGCGCATTGAAACGCCAGACACTTTGACCAGCAAATCGAGGGCTGCAGTCTGTACCGAACACCTGACCACGAATCTTCGAGTAGACCCCGTCTGCCGCAACCACCAAGTCGTATGTTGCCTCGCGGCCGTCCGAAAAGCGAACGTCGACGCCATCCTCACGATTGACCAGATTCTCTACGGTCAAACCGCGATCGATAACTGCACCAGCACCCTCGGCGGCAGACTCGAGGATGCCAGCCAGTTCCGGGCGGCGAATCCCACAGCTGGGAGGTGCAGGGTTGGTTACCAGAAGCTCGCCTGCCGAATTGAACTGGCGAAACTTATCGAACCGGTAACCACTATCCAGGCAAGGCTCCGCGAGACCGAGACCTGTGAGAGCCCGCATCGCGTTGTGAAGCATACAGATTCCAGAACCGGTAATCGGAGCCTCAGGCTTGATATCGATACAGTGAACATCAACACCAATTCTGCGGAGCGCGAAAGCTGCTGTGGCGCCCCCGATTCCGCTGCCCACGATCAGGACGCGTTTAATTGCATTCATTCTTGTCTCCTCTCCGCTTCTGTGGCGGGTGGTAACTGCTATAGCAGGTGTAGTCGCCCGCACATGGCTCAAAGCTCTGCACGAGGCTGGTCACATTCGCGCCTCTTACTGACCGGCTCGGACGCTGAACTAGCCACCCGGAGCGGGTCGAATTACTCTCTATGCTCAAATCTCGCGGTTTGACATGTTCAAAGACCGAAATTAAAAGCGGAACATCGATTGTTTACATGAACGGATCGCGACGCTCGGGCCACCAAGACTCTTCCGGACGCTGCCCGATGCGATTGCGCAGGACACCGACACCGCCCACGTCCAGTTCCACCACATCGCCCGGGTTCAAGCTACGCCCCAGCTCGAGTGCCGAGCCATCACCCATGGTACCGGAACCGATGACATCGCCAGGCTGGATGTGGTCGCCGATAGAGACGTAGGCAATCAATTCCTCCGGGGTCCAGAGCATCTCGGACGAATCACCCTCGCCCCAGGTCTCGCCGTTAACGCGAACGGACATCTTAATGGCGTTCAGATCGGAGAATTCGTCAATTGTGGTGATCCACGGGCCGATGCCGTAGGCGAAGTCCTTACTCTTGGTCGGCCCCATACCTATTGCGAACTCGTTGGCCTGGAGATCGCGAGCGCTGAAGTCGTTGAAGATGGTCACGCCGAACAGGTGGGCAAGAGCGGTGTCGGGAGTGATGTTATTGGCCCGGCTCCCGATGACCCAACCGATCTCGAGTTCGTAATCGATACGCTGGCCGCGAGCCGGCCACGGTACCTCAGCGTCATGACCGATGACGGTCCAGGGCGAGCCCTTGAAATAGCCGGGGATCTCCAGCAGGGCCGGCTGTGGCGTGACATTCATTCGCTCGTGGAATTGGCGGATGTGCTTGGTGAACGTCAAGCCATCACGGACCACTGAAGGATCGCACGCCGCGCCCCACTTCAGACCGTCCATGGCCAGCGACGCATCAGCCCCGTTTTTCTCAGCCGCTTCAGCAGCGGTATCCAGGAACTGCTGACCCAAGGCGATGGCAGCAGACATGCTTTCGGGGAAGACCGTGGACGCATAGCGAAGAGCAGCTTCGCGAGTAGCGCCCTTAGCTTGAAGACGCAGAGCTTCAGCGGCGCGCAGATCAATGACTCTGTTCTGCTCCGGCAGAACCATGCAGATACGCTGTACGGGACCGTCCAGACCTTCAACCACAAACCGACCTAGTTTCATCACTTTCTCCCGAGGGGTTGTCGTGCTCTTTCGAGAGTAAACTATACGTATCGTTTCGAAAGTGCAACCAATTCCAATCACTCCTCGGATTTGACCATATGTATTGACTCAATGAGCCTTGCTTGGAAAGAATATTTTGGATACGATCCGTTTCGTTTATCTTACAATCATCCCAGCTGAGCACCACAAGCAAGGGCCTGACTGAGTTGTCTTGGGTATCGAGAGGGCCAGACCACTTGAAACCTTCAACCGCCTCACGAGGAAGGCTATATGGCTGCAGATCCATGGAGCCGTCTAGTCAGAGACGTCCCTGCAAAGCACTCATCGCCGAAACAGGGACGCCCTGCTATTGCTCCCCCCGCAACCGCCGTTCTTTGGAATCCATCATATGACTGCCAATCTTAAGAACCCCGTATTCGTTTCCAGTGACACAGCTCGAGCCGTCTTTCGCTGGAAAGACGCTATTGCCGCCCTCCAGAAGGCATACGGCCACTCCATCCCTCCGAAAGCGACGCCACCTCGCACGGTCGCAGTGCTTGAAAAAACATGGCTACGCAACCTGCCTGCAATTCCTCCTGGCAGCCGATACTACGGCGCCAAACTGATGGGTTCGAACATGGGGGGCGATGCGCCTCCTGGCATCGAATACGTCATTGTCCTGTTTGATCGGACCACCAACCGAATCGCAGCCTTCGTCGACGGCAACCTGGTGACGGGCTACCGCACAGCCTCAACTTCAGCCGCTGCGTTGGATCGACTTGCCCCCAAAGGCCCTGCACGCCTGGCAGTACTGGGTAGCGGCCTGGAAGCAGCGATGCACACACGCGCGTTTGCAAGTGTTCGCGAGCTCACCGAAGTCAATGTATTCAGCCCGACGCCTGATCGTCGCGCAGCCTTCGCCGCAGCAGTAACCGCAGATATCGGCATTCCGGCCAGAGGTGTCGCATCCGCCAAGCAGGCAGTGGAAGGTGCAGACATCGTGCTGACCGCCGCCCGCTCGCGCGGCGAGGAGCCGATTCTTTTTGCCGAATGGCTGAAGCCCGGCGCAACCGTTGTCTCGATTGGTTCGACCATTCCTGAACAGCGCGAGATAGACATTTCGGTGGTTGAGCGCAGCGACATCATCATCTGCGACACACTGGAAGAGGTGCTCGAGGAAACTGGGGACATGTTGGCTGCCAAAGCAGCAGGCGTTGAGTTCCAAAACAAGGCATTCAGCCTGGCCGACCTCATGGGCGGCGCCTGCGCCGATGCCCTGGCAAAAGCTCGCGCCCCGATGTTCAAGTCTGTCGGCGGCGGTCTGCAGGACATCGTCGTCGCTGAGCTGATTCTAACCAAGGCACTCGAAGCCGGCCTTGCCACCCCGCTCCCCATCGAATTCGAAACCAAACGCTAAACGAGCTTTTAGTCCAGATAAAGCAATCCACAGAGGAAACTGAACATGGCCAATTACAACAAAAAGGACGCCCGTGAGTGGGCACGTGAACACCTGCTCGGCGTGGCCAACGTCACCATTCCGACGATGACCTCCGACTTCAAGCGCATCAACGAAAAGGCAGTGCGACATGATGTCGAACTGGCGATCCAGCATGGCTTCGTGGGCACGCTGTCCTGCTCTGAGGTTGCGATCACTCAGGACCAGTACGTCGAGTTCTGCCAAATCATGGCTGACCAGGCCGCAGGCCGGATGGTCGTGGTTCACCATGCCGTATTCAACACCCTTGAAGACAACATCGAAGCCGTAAAGCGTGCCGAAGCTGCCGGCGCCGATGTGGTACTGCTGGGCTACCCGCCCTACTTCTACCCGAAGGACTACGAAGAGGTTTTCCAGTACACCAAGGCAATCTGTGACGCGACCAATCTCGGCGTGATCATCTTCCCGCTGCCGGCCTGGGGCTTCAGCCGACTGCACCCTGCAGACATCCCGCTCTCGGTCCTGCGTCGCATGGTCGACGAGATTCCGAACGTTGTAGCGATCAAGGCCGAAGGCGGACTGCCCTACATCATGTCAGCCATTGAGGTTCATCGTGAGTTCCACGAGGAGGTCGTGATCTCTTCCCCTCTGGAATACGAATACGTGCCCCTGGCCCAGGTCATGGACATTCCGTTCTGTGGGACCAACTACTCCGCTTACTACGGCCCGCTGCTGCCCCAGATCCACAAGCTGATCCGCGCAGGCAACTACGATGAAGCCACCCAGCTTTGGTACAAGATGGACCCGGCCCGCAAGGCTTTCGCCAGCCTCCCGATGGCTGCAAACGGTCTGCTGAATCGCATGATGTGGAAGTACCAGGGTTGGCTCCAGGGCTACAACGGCGGCCCGATGCCCCACCCCACTCAACGTGTATTCCAGCGCGATATGGCGGTACTGCGCAAAGGTCTCGAGGCCGCCGGTCTCAATCCCACCCGTGATGCAGACGAAGCCTTCTTCGTCGGCCGTAATCCCGTTTGAGGCCCGCCATGACCTGTGCAAATACTCTGCAACTGAAAGACCCCGACCTGCTGCGTCAAGCCATGCTAATCGATGGCCAATGGGTTCCAGCCGACAACGGACAGAGCATCGAGGTCCGCAACCCAGCCACCGGCGAGCTGGTGGCTCATGTTCCCAATGGTGGTATGCGTGAAACTCAGCGTGCAGTAGCCGCCGCCGAGCGCGCCATGAAAGGCTGGCGTAAAACGCTGCCGAAGGAGCGCTCCAGGATACTTCGCAAGCTATTCGATCTGATGCTGGAAAACATCGACGACCTTGCGAAAATCATGACTGCCGAACAAGGTAAGCCCCTTGTAGAGTCCCGCGGCGAAATTACCTACGCCGCGGGCTTTATCGAGTGGTTTGCCGAGGAAGCAAAACGCGTTTACGGCGACATCATTCCGCACAACCTGGAAGGTCGCCAGATCCTCGTGCAGAAGGCGCCGATCGGGGTGTTCGCAGCAATCACTCCCTGGAACTTCCCCTCGGCAATGATCACCCGCAAAGCGGGTCCGGGCTGGGCTGTTGGTTGCGCCGGCGTGATCAAACCCGCAAGCCAAACTCCGCTATCTGCACTGGCACTGGCAGTGCTCGCGGAGCGTGCAGGTCTGCCTGCAGGCGTCTGCAACGTCGTGACCGGCTCCGCTCGTGCAATCGGCGGCGAGCTGACGTCCAATCCAACTGTACGCAAGCTCTCCTTCACCGGCTCAACCGAGGTAGGCGCCCAACTGCTGGCTCAATGTGCACCGACCATCAAGAAGACCAGCATGGAGCTCGGCGGCAACGCTCCATTCATTGTCTTCGATGATGCCGATGTGGACGCGGCGGTGAAAGGTGCCATCGCAGCCAAGTACCGCAACACCGGACAGGCCTGCGTTGCTGCCAACCGGCTTCTGGTTCAATCGGGCATCTACGATACGTTCGCGCAGAAGCTCGCAGAGGCCACCGCGGCTTTGAAAGTTGGCAACGGCATGGACGAAGGCGTAGTGCTTGGCCCGCTGATCAATGATGAAGCGGTCAAGAAAGTCGAAGAGCACATCGCCGACGCGGTCGAGAAAGGCGCCCGGATAGCAACTGGCGGTAAACGACACACCCTGGGTGGGAGCTACTTCGAGCCGACCGTTCTCACAGATGTGCCGAACGAAGCGTTGATCTTCAACGACGAAACCTTCGGCCCGGTAGCCCCCTTGTTCCGCTTCGACTCTGAAGAAGAAGCGATAAACATGGCTAATGACACGCCGTACGGCCTGGCCGCGTATGTATATGCGCGCGATGTGGGCAGGATCTTCCGCATCGTCGACAGCCTCGAATTCGGCATGGTCGGTGTGAACGAAGGGATGATTTCTACTGAGGTTGCTCCCTTTGGCGGCGTTAAAAACTCCGGCCTCGGCCGCGAAGGCTCCAAGTACGGGGTAGAAGACTACCTGGAGATCAAGTACATCGCCCTTGGAGGTCTGAACCAGTAACCGCAGGCATCGCCAATGCTCGGCAGCCAGAGATGGCTGTCGAGTACTCCCCTAAGCATTTCCTCTGCTGCGCAGAGCAGCACTGTCGTTAGCTGCTAGCCCTCTATATAGCTCTCTTCCTTTTCCTCAGTGTTTCGCGGTCGACAACGCTACTGTTCAGGCTCCACAGATCTACATGCCTAGAGTCATAGAGTCGAGAGCTCCTTGCCAAATAGGGACACCATTGGGCTTTGACGATTTGCGCCGTCTTACCCCGCTACGCCGTCTAATCCGCTTCCTGTTCGTCAGGCCAGCATTTTGCCTCGGGCTTCTTTCAGATTCGCAGTCACCCACGACACCCTTGCCTCTGGCTAACACTTCCCCTTGCCGGGTGTGTAGAGGACTTTCAACTCCAAGTCGCCCGCTCAGCCACCATAGCCAAACGGGTTGCACTAACGCGCAACGCGCCATGCCTGGCGCACGCAAAAAAAAACGCCCAGCCATGCGACTGGGCGTTGCTGTAATTCATATCAGTACTTCAGAAAACCATTAAGCATGATGGTGTCGCCTTCCGAGGAATTACGGGAGTAAATGTCATTCTGGTAAGCGGCAACAATTCCCCAATCACGAGTGCCGTAGCCAACCTGTGGGCCGATTTTGGTGGTGCGGCTGCGATTACCTACATTATGACCTTGAGACTGATCGTCGTTCAGCTGAGTTGAGACGAATCCGCCCACGCCAACCAACCAGCTCTGGGTTACACGATAGTTCAGACCATAATCAGCTACTAACTGAACGCCCGACTTATAGTCAGTATCGCTATTTTCCCAACTGTAGTTCAGGCTGATCTTCGAACTCAGTTCGACACGCTCCATCGGGAACCAAGTGAAGGCATAGGCCATGTATAGGGCGCGGCTGTTGTTACCCGCGTTGATGAGCGCGTTCTTGTCATACTTACCCCACGGTTCGATCAGTTCAATATCGACGTTCTGCAGGTAGTTCGCAGACACCCAGCTGACCAAGAAGCCAAACATCGGATCGCCGATACCGCTGACGGAGTCACGCTCGAACGGACCAAGAGCCGGGATGTTAATGTGCCCCTTGACATAAGGAATCGCTGCCTGCAAAGAGACATCGCCGCCCAGCAACTTCGGACCGTCCAGGGTGTGAACAACTCGAATGGCGTGGGCGTGAACTCGACCCTTGGCCTTCGGAAAGACTTTATCGCCATCATTGTTTCGGACCGAATCGATATCGATAAGTTTATTGTACGTGTAGAAATGAGTTTCACCAGGAGCACCCACAGCGCCACTCATCACAGTTACGGTACCTGCTGGATAGCTAGAGCTCCCCCCCTCCAACGCATAAGTATGCGAAGCCAACAGGAAACCGACGAAACAGGTAACCACTCGCAAAGCACCAGCACTTTTCATGGATAGACTCCGCTTTGTTTTTGTTTTAGTTCTAATTGAGCCACCCGGAAAATAGAGTCCCCACCCAGCCATTTATTGGGACACGGCAAAAGGTTTGGAAACTATTCTAGGCGTTTACTACAAAAACATTACCTTCCTCGTCCACTGCTATAGACAGAGCGCTTAGTTTCTCCCCCAAGCAAGGACCGTGAACACAAACACCTGTATCAATCTCAAACAGCGCACCATGCCCGTGACAGACGATATACTTCGACTCTCGATCGAGGTATTGCCCCCTCCTCATGGGCAACGTTGACCCGGGCCAGTGCGGACAAGAGTTCCGATATCCATATATTTCCCCGAGCTTATTGACCAAAAAAATATCGTCTTTGCCATACAGCGAATATCGGAGCCCTATGGAAGTTCCTGGCAGAACATCATCGATATGACAGATTCGCTCCATTACGTTTCGGCCCAATTAACGCCTACTGGGGACGTTCACCACCCGGCGCCCACTGTTCGCGCCAATGGAACAAGAACACCTGGGAATTATCCATGATGCCCGGAGCAATGCGAGGCTCCCAGTTGTCATCATGCTGGTCCATATCTGCGTCGTATTCGATATGGCAACCCATCGGGGTGTTGAAGTACCAGAACCAATTGGAGCCGAAGCGGTGGCGGCCAGGCCCCCAAAAGGTTTCGTAACCTTTCTCGACCAAGGCAGTGCCGGCGCTGAGGACTTCAGTCGGGCCGCCCATGTGGAAGGTGAAATGCTCACAACCTTGCAGGTGCGGTGGGGTTTGGATAAAGAACAGGGTGTGGTGCTCCAAGGTGCCCGCAGGGCGTAGGAACGGCCCCATGCCGACGAACTTGTCGGTGAGCTTGAAACCGAGGCGATTGGTGTAGAACGCCTCTGCCTTTTCGATATCGGGCACGAAGAAGACGACGTGGGAGAGTGACCGCGGGCGCGCGTCGATCAGCGTAGCCACATCGGACGGAACCCCGGTGACGTTTGCAGGACGACGGACATCGCCCGGAGCGTTCACAACCTCGGCAGGCAAGTCGAGGGGCTTGCGTACAGTGACTTGGAAGCCCAGCGCGAAACCGAGGTCATCAACAAGCTCCAAAGACCCATCGGCCAATGTCTTGACCTCACGCTCACCTTCGAACTCCTGCTTAATCTGCTGCAGCACCGAGGCGTCTTTAACGCCGTAGACGGTCTTTCGCAACATGTTTGCAGTCGGAAGATCCCAGGCCGGTAGAGAAGGATCTTTGCAATGCTTCAGCTCAACGCCGGTGCCATCAAGGGCTTCGAAACGTCCGTTTCCTACAGCTTTCAGACCGTAATCAGTCAGAAACTGCTCGCAGAGAACAACGTCATCCACACCAAAGACAAGCGTATCCGGACCAATAATGTTCATTCAATCACCTTTTTTATTATTCATCGTGCCGTCGGCTCGACCAGCAGACCTGACGAAGCCAACCAGCGACTCACACATGAAAGGCCTGTGCACTTGCGCCCACCTGCCACCCTATTTTGTCAACGTTTACTGCCTATTGGCACATCCCGTTGTGATCTGATCCTTAGGGTAAAAAATAATCTATACGGCACGTACCGTTTTGTAAAGCATTTACCATACTAATCCATTCGAAGCGAGCATCAGTCAAGCCTTCACCTCCAACCAAACCCAAGGCTAAAAGCACTGCTGTGGCAAAACCGAAGCGCAGAGACTATACTGACCGAACCGTATCGTAAGCATCTCCAACGCGGGCTGCACGAGCGTTTTAGCCAACTTGAAAGGACGGATGCATGCAGGTTAAGAAGACCGCATCGAATGAAAAAACATCGGTCGGCCGCCCCCGCAGCGAGGCAACTCGCCGCCAAATCCTTAGCGCGACCATCGCCCTTCTCCAGGAAAAATCAATTCAGGCCATATCCATCGAGGCGATCGCACGCGAAGCTGGTGTGAGCAAGGCGACGATCTACCGCTGGTGGGACTCCAAGGCGCTCATAGTCATCGATGCTTTCATGGAAAACCACCTGGTCAAAACCACCATCCCTCGTGAGCTTGGACCGCGTGACGCGCTGGCCTACCACTTCAAATCGCTGGTAGAGCAGTATTCAGGCTGGCCGGGCCGCCTGGTTGCCCAGATCATTGCTGAAGGGCAATCGGATCCTTCGATTTTGCGTGCCTTCCGTGAGCGTTTCCACTACGGCCGCCGTGCTGTCGTACGTGAGGTACTCGAAGAGTGGAAAGCCACTGAAGAGATTTCCGCAGACACCAACATCGAGATACTCATGGATGTGATCTACGGTGCGGTCTACATGCGCCTGATGCTAAACCACGCACCGCTGGATGAGGCTTTTGCCGAGTCGCACATTGCCTACGTGTATCACCTGCTCGGCATCAACTGAACATCAAAAAAAGCCGGCCCTAAGGCCGGCAATGAGATAGACAAATCTTGGGCTTAGAATGCGGTGTTGTCTTTACCTTTCAGGGCCAGGATTTCGCGTGCCTCTGTTGGAGTAGCGATCTCGATGCCCAGGCCCTCAAGTATTTCCCGGATTTTGCGCACCTGCGCGGCATTCGACACTGCGAGCTCGCTGCGGCCGATGTACAAGCTGTCCTCCAGGCCGACGCGCACATTGCCCCCCAGGATTGCGCTGATGGTCGACAGCGGGATTTGATCCTTCCCTGCCCCCAGCACTGACCAGTGATACTGATCGCCAAACAGGCGGTCTGCGGTGCGCTTCTGGTGCAGGACATCCTCGATGTGAGAGCCAATGGCGCCGCGCAAACCAAAGATGGTTTGAATGAACAGCGGCGGCTTTACCAAGCCCTGATCAAGGAAGTACTTCAGGGTGTAGAGGTGGCTGACGTCGTAGCACTCGAACTCGAAGCGAGTCCCCGCACCACCGATCGTTTTCAGGATCCACTCGATATCCGCATAAGTGTTTCTGAACACCAAGTCCTTGGTCGCCTCAAGGTGCTCAACCTCCCAGCCATACTTCCACTCTCTGTTCTTTTTCGCCATCTCGGACAGATTGAGGTTGATAGACCCCATGTTCAGAGAACACATCTCGGGCTGCAGATCGATACCGGCGGCGGCGCGCTCATTGATCGGCATACCGGGCCCACCTCCCCCCGTGGAAATGTTCACGATCGCATCAGTTTCACGCTTGATGCGGCCGACAAACTCACGGAACACCTCCGGACTACCCGTAGGACGACCATCCTCTGGGTTTCGTGCATGAAGGTGGACAATGGCGGCACCGGCCTCAACCGCTTCAATAGCCTGCTCGGCAATCTCTTCGGGAGTCACAGGCAGGTAAGGAGACATCGAAGGGGTATGTGCGCCACCGGTGATCGCAGCGGTAATGATGGCTTTCTTCACAGTTCCTCTCCTTCGTTAAGAGCCAGAAGGACGAAGAGCATCCGGCAGTTCTTGCCCGACCTGTTCGACCAGCTATGGTTTGTGGCGCGCTGAATTAGGACGTCGCCAGACTTCATCAGCGACTCGCCTTGGTCGAGCATTGCGTAGATCTCCCCCTCGAGTACTACGGCGTAATCCAACGACTCGGTTTTATGGAACCAGAAATGCCGAGGCTGCGCCTTATCACGCACGCCCTCCTTGTCGAGAAACTCGATGAGTTTCTCTTTGTCGTACGACTCATCCGGCGGAAAGTCCACGACGCGCAGCAGCGAACCACCTTCGGAATGGAAGCCGAATTTGTGCCCAGCGGGTGCGGGTTCTGAACCGGCCGCACGGCCTTCCCCTGTAGCCCAGAGCACCTGAGCAACAGGTTTCCCAGGCTCAGCAATGACATTCAGCGCACGACCATCGCTGACGATGATCGATTCACCTTTTTCATCGTGACCGGTAACAATTCGTCGCACTGCTGCGTAACCAAGCTTTGGCAGCTTATTCATCTTTTCCCCACAAGAACGAAACGTTTCGTATTATAATTACCCAAATTTTTTTAAACCCTCGGACTTACATCCATGACAAAGAAAGTTGCCGAGGCATTAGCTATTAATAAATTTCTCTCAAGGTCATAAACCTCACTTCTAGCAAATGCAACTTGGCGACCAACACGATCGACACTACCAATAACTTTTAAACGAGCAGGTCTTGCCGCAGACTGCATGTTCACAGTCATGCTGGTTGTAGCGCAGGTTTTTCCAAATGGCAGCTTACTGAGCACCGCATAGGCCATCGCATAGTCCAGCATGGTCATGAGAGTCCCGCCGGAAACAACCCCGTTGCCCTGAACGGCTTTGGACGAGACCAAGAAACTGAATTCCAATTCACCTGGAGAGCCATTTACCAGTCGAGCACCGAGCTCCTTCAGTCCATCTGTTGTTTCAAGAGCAATATCAAAGGCTTGCTCGGAGATGATTCTTTCAAGCAGTGCGCGGTCGGGACTGTCGTTGAGAGCCTGCATGATCTGCCTCATTTCGTCTCTACGACACACTTCTGGAGCTGATATCCCAAGCCGGAAATCTCAGCTCGCATCACATCTCCATCGGTGAGATAGCGGTTGTAATGGGTACCGTTACCGGCAGGAGAACCAGTACAGATAATATCGCCAGGCAATATCTTGGCGTACCGGGAGATATAGGCGATCTGCTTTTCAATATTGAAGAGCATATCTGCGGTCGTCTCGTCCTGCATGGTGGCTCCGGACACCATGAGTTTCATCTGCAGATCATAGGGGTTGTCAATGAAGCACTTAGGCACAACGTAAGGCCCCAGAGGCAGGAAGCCCGGCTGCCCTTTCGAGCGGAACCAGTCGGTACCGAGCATTTTATAGTCGGTTCGCGGAATCAGGTCGCGGGCAGAGATATCATTTACGATCGTATACCCTGCAACATAATCCATCGCGTCCACTTCACTGATGTTGTATCCTTCTTTACCTATTACGACTGCCAACTCCAGCTCCCAATCAGGCCTTTCAGTAGTGAATGGCAGAATGAGATTATCGTAAGGGCCAGAGATAGCGGAAACAGGCTTGGTAAATACATACGGCTCGCCGTTCGCGACCCGATTATCCATCATTTCCTCAGCCCACCGCTTAAGCTCTTCTTTGCTGAAACCCTCAGGACCGACATTGGCATCAACGGTCATGTCGACCACATGTTTTCGATAATTTGCACCAGTGCAAAAAACTTGCCGGGGCAGATCTACCGCTGGATGAAATTCCAGATGATTCTCATCATACCACTCGGTAGTATCTACCTTTTCAGCCAATACTTTCAGCGACTGGAAGGCGCTGGACCAAGACTCGAGAAGCGCCAGTACACTTTTCCCGCCAAGCTGCGGCATGTCGTGCTCTTCTGCCAGCGTGGAGATGGGAGCAACCTTCCGGTCCACAACCAGACCCGCGAATTTCTCGGCATTTTCATGCTGAGCAGAGAATGTACCTAATGCGAACTTTTTCATGCCCACTCCAAACTTATTTTATCAAGCCAGGTATACAACTTGATCGTACGTAACATCTGAGCCGATGAGCCCAAGCCGCCGACGATGTTCAATTAGCAGATTTACGCCATGCTCGTCAGGAATGAGCGATGCTGGAATAGACTGGACCATTGCGCTAACAGCCTTCTCAGGAATGCCTTCGCTCGCCAGACTCTTTCGGAGCTTTTCCTGATTGTCGGGAAACTGAGCGAGCGCCTCTGAAAGACACTTCAGCCACAATTGTATGCCTGGAGTCGAAGACAGCGATGACCTCCTGACAACCAAACCCTGCCCCGGGAACTCGGGGTAAGACTCCTGCACCACAGCGACCTTATGCATCCCCTCTTTGACTGCGAGAGCATCAAATGGCGGGCCAAGGAGAGTGGCATCACCCTCCCCCTTTACCAGCGACACGTACCGCTCTTTGACACCGCCTACCGGAGCGAGTGTGTAGTCATGAAAGTTCAAGCCTGCTTGATGCAACATTGCTCTCAGGGCAATAACAAATCCATTCTCAGGGGCATCAACCAGGATTTTTGCGCCGACAAGATCGCTGACGCTTTTGATGCATGGGGAGGCAACGATAGAGAGTGGCGTCGTGGCCTCTACTTGAGCCACGATGACAAAATCTTTAGGACCTGGCCGATGATTCCAGTGGAAGACGTTATCCATCGCGGTAACGACGGCATCAACGCTGCCATCCGAGAGCGCAGCGAACTGCTCATCTGAAGAATGGTTCTGACTCGCCTCAAGCGACAAACCAGCGCAATTTTGCCATGCAGCGGCTACCGCGATCGCTGGACGCAGGAACCACATTACTCGGAGCCTGTGATTGGTCATGTCTTATTCTCGTTGTACCTTCGATCAATATAATACTATACGTATCGTATTGTCAAACGAGCGTAAATCTCCCTTTTCCGTTAAGAAAGCCCTTATAAATCAGTCAATAGCAGAAATATTGCATTCCAGCAGATGTCACGGATCCATTGCTTCAGGAACCCGGCCGTCGGTCCTCTTTTGGCAAATGCCTGTCGCAAGCCGGTCGACTCGCTGGCAATCGGGCCAAACAGCATGGATTCAAAGCTCTCGAGGTCTTCAAAGACTAGAAACCGTCTGGGAGGGAATGCCATGAAGGCTACTTAAGCCAGCGCCAAAATTGCGGGCTGGTGTATGGACTGCAGACCAGACAAAAAACTTCGACCAGTCAGAGATTTGATGGGAATCAAAGGGGGAGCGTAGTCTTTTCACGGTAACCGAGAACGCCACGACTCATGCCTTGTATTGGCCCGGCGTTTTCGAAAGGATCGACGCGATCCTCGCCCGTCGCCCTGACGGCATCGTACTGACCCGCCAGTTGCAAAGCCCAGAAGCGCGGGAAAAGCTGATCGCCCGTGGCATTCCGGTGGTAGAGACCTGGGAGCTAGCGCAGGACCCGATCGACACTGTGGTCGGCTTTTCCCACGAGGCCGTCGGCCAGGCAATGGCCGAGCACATTATCGAACGCGGCCACCGCCGCGTGGGCCTGGTCTGGAGCGACGACGCCCGCGCCACTCGGCGGCGCCAGGCGTGTGCCGATACCCTGCGCAAGGCCGGTGTTGAGGTAGTTGCCTGCGAGCTCGAAGCGGTGCCGGTGAACATGGGCCACGGCCGTGAGGCCATGGCCCGACTGCTGGCAGCCAAGGTGCCGATGGATGCGGTGATCTGCAGCATCGACCTGCTCGCCCAGGGCGTCATGGCCGAGGCTCAGGCCAACGGCCTGCGGGTGCCTCAGGACCTGGCGGTGATGGGCTTCGGCAACCTGGAATTCGCTGCGCATACCCACCCTCGCTTGAGCTCGGTGAATGTTGACGGCGGGCGCATTGGCCTGCGTACGGCGGAGTTGCTGCTGCAGCGGATCGAAGGCAGCCTGGGACGTGGGGGACAGGTGGAGGATGTGGGCTTCAGCCTGGTGGTTCGCGAAAGCACCTGAGGGCTGCGTTCGTCAATCGACAGCCCAGTGCTGCAGCTGCGCCGCCATGTGATCCCAACCCTGTTCGACTTCGGCCACCCCGAATGCCCGCAGGCTTGAATGCACCATGCCCTCGCCCACCCAGGCTCGGGCCGCCACACCCGCCGCCGCCAGCGCATCGACATAGGCCAGCCCGTGATCGCACAGCGGGTCGACCCGTGCCACCAGCACCAACGCCGGAGCCAGGCCAGTAAAGTCTTCTGCCTCCAGCGGCATCGCGCAGGGGTCATCACGCTGCGGCGCTTCAGGCACGAAGCCCGCCAATGACTTCATCAACCCCGCCACTGTCATCATCGGCGCCTCGGCCTGTTCGCGCATCGAGGGCAAGTCCTGACGAGCCGTCAGCACTGGATACACCAGCAACTGTCCCAGCGGCTGATCCAGCCCGTCACGGCGCAACGCCATGCACAGGCCCGCAGCCAGCGTGCCACCTGCGCTGTCCCCCGCCACCATCAGGCACCCCTTGCTGAGGCGGGGGTCGACGACTCCGGCGCGCAAACCGTGCCAAGCGTTCAGGCAGTCCTCCAGTGGTGCCGGATAGGCATGCTCCGGCGCCAGCCGGTACTTCACGGCAACGATTGCCAGCGGCACTCGCTGCGCCAGCGCATGGGCAAACCAGTCATGGGTGTCGAGATTGCCCAGGTCCCAGCCGCCGCCGTGCAGGTACAACAGCGTCGGCCATCCCCCGGCCGGCACTTCGCCCGGGGGTGTGTAACAGCGCAGGCGCAAGCCCTCCAGGTCAATATCGGCCACCTGCCAGCCCAGCGGCCGCGATGGCGTGCAGGCACGGCAGGCAGCGAGAAAGGCTTCGCGCCGGGCTGCCAAGCTGTCGTCACACGCAGCGAAGCGCTTGCTGTTGTCGATGTAGGCCTGCATGGCAGGGTCGAGCGGATGGGATACCACGGGCAATCCTCCAGGTCAGAACAAGGGCAAGGTGTAGGCGATGATCACTCGGTTTTCATCACGCCGGCCGGTGGCATCGCCCTGCAGTTCGACGTTGCGCCAGCGCAGCGCCAGGTTTTTCAGTGGCCCGCTCTGGATCACGTAGGTGATGTCGAGGTTGCGCTCCCATTCACTGCCGTCCTCGCCGGCCACCTTGAAGTTGTCGCCCTTCACGTAGCGGGCGAAGGCGGTCAGCCCTGGTACGCCAAGGGCGGCGAAGTCGAGGTCGTAGCGGGCCTGCCAGGAGCGCTCCTGGGCGCGGTCAAAGCGCAGCACCTGAACGGCGTTGGCCACCCCGGGCAGGTCGGTGTCGTGGATGAACGGCAAGGCGCTGTCACCCGCGTTGTACTGGTAGCCGAGGCGGAACGTCTGCGCGCGCAGGTTGGCGCTGAGCATCGCCGAGGTCATGCGGCTGTCGAGCTGGCCGGCCTTCTCGCTGCCGGACTCGCCGGTATCGAGATAGTTGAGGGTCTCGGACAGGTTCCAGTCACCGGCTTTGAGGGTGTGGGTGCCGGTGTACAGGGTTTGCTGGTAGACATCTTCCAGGCGGCCGGTCCACACCCCCAGCGAGGTCTGCGACGTGGCGCGCCAGGTGCCGCCGAGGTAATCGAAGCGGTCGCTGAACACGCTGTAGTAGTTACCCACCTGGATATCCCGGGCGCCGGCGAATTCGCGCTGGTTGACCCGGCGCATCTGGCCCAGGCCGATGTCGAGGTTGTCCAGCTCGCGAATATCCAGCATCGCCCCTTCGAAGAACTGCGGCAGCAGCCGGGCATCGCCAGAACTGACCAGCGGAATCTTCGGGAACAGCCCGCCCACCTTGAGCTCGCTCTTCGAGTACTTGAACTTGACCGCCGCCGTGGCCTCGGAGAACTCGTCCACCGAGCGCGGGTCGGCATTGCGCGGCCCGCCAGCGCGATTGTAGGCTCCGGGTAGCAGCGCAGTGCCGCTACGCGAGGGCGACGAGTCGAGCTTCAGGCCCAGGCCTGCGTAAACATCCACGCCCACCCCGACAGCCGTGTCGGTATAACCCGACTCGCCCTTGAGAATGAAGCCCTGGGCCCACTCCTCCAGCTTCGACTGGGCAGGCTTGGTTGAATCACGCAGGTCGTGGTTGTAGTAGAAATTGCGAAAGGTCAGGTTGGCCTTGCTGTCGTCGAGGAACGCGCCCTGGGCATACAGCGGGCCGAGCCCGAGCAGCAGGGACAAGGGTTTTGCAGCGCGAGCGAAGCCCGCTCCAGTCGAGGAGTGTTTCATTGTTGTTGTGCTCTTCTTATAGGTATGTGGGGTGTTGCGTCAGCGGTGTTGCCAGGTGAATTCGAGGGTGGCCTCCAAGCGCTGGCCCGAGGCGAGTTCATGGGTGCCGGTTTCGGCCCAACTGTCGCGGGGCTGATTGAACGCGTCAGCCAGATGCGACACCGGCTCCAGGCACAGGTAAGGGCTGCCGACCGGGGCGAAGGCAACGAAGTGATTCAGCACCTGCGAGGCCTGAAGGTGCACATGGCCATTGGGATAATCGATTTGCAGCTGTCCATTCCAGTGCGACTGGTAATGCGCGAGAGGCTCGCCGGCATCCGCGTTGATCGACCAGTCCCTGGCACCCTCCTGATACGCGCCAGTAGCCATGTACTCCCCGTCGATCTGCCATTCGCGCCCGGTGCGGTAATGCACGCGCATGTCAGGGTGGCGCTGGAAATACGGGTGTAGCCCGAGGCCGCCAGGCATGGGCGTCCGCCCCAGGTTTATCAGCACCAAGGTGATGCGCAGGCGTGCGCCGTCGAATGCGAAGTGCTGTTCGGCGCGAAACGCCCAGGGCCAGTGCTCGCCTTGATAGTCGCAGGCGATGCTCAAGTGATCGCTGCCTGAGGTCACCACTTGCCAAGGCTGGGTGTGGGTCACCCCATGCAAGGTATGGGGCCGAGCAGCCGGATGCGCAGGCAGCGTGTGTTCGGTGCCGGCGAACTGCAACCGCGCGTTGCGGATGCGATTGGAGTACGGCATCAGCGGGTAGGCGCCGGCCCGTGGCCAGTCCAGTGGGTCGAACTGGCTGGCGTTAATCGGCAGCAGGATGTCCAGTCCCTCGGCATTGAGGTGGGCGATACGCCCGCCCCAGGCCGGCAGCACCCCCAGCGACCAGGTGGCATTACTCAGAACCACGGTGTGCATAGAACCTCCAATGCCATTTTTCAGGCATGCACGGCCCCTGCCGCCGTGCCGAGGCACGGCGGTGAAGCGGTAAAGGGTCGGGCTAGCGGCGGAAGCGCTCGGCCACTTGCAGGTCGATATCCAAGCCTAAACCTGGGCCCTGAGGGATCTGCAGCTGGTTGCCCTGGCGCAGTTCCTCCACCGGGTACAACCAGCCAGCCGGCTCGACGAACAGGTATTCCACCTGCGGCACCCGCCGCTGTACCGCGGCCAAGTGCAGGGTGGCGATCAGGCCCGGGCCGAAGTATGGGCAGTGCGGCAGAATCACCGCCTCATGCTGCTCGGCCAGGCGGTCGATGCGCAGGCATTCGGAAATACCGCCGACTTTGGTCACGCTCGGTTGGATAGAGTCCACTGCAGCAGTCACCAGGGCCTGCTCGAACTGCACGGCGGTGCACCAGTTTTCCCCGGCAGAGATATCCACGCCCTGCCCGCGCAGGCTGCCCAGGGCAGTGAAGTCCTCGGGCGGAAAGATCGGCTCTTCCAGCCAGGCCAGCTTCAGCTCTGCCAGCGCCGGCAGCCAGTCGCGGGTACCCTGCACGGTCCAGGAACAGTTGACGTCAGTGGACAGCGGCACGTCATCGCCAATGGCACGTCGGCAAGCGCCGATTTCATGCAGGGTGGCCTCGTGCAGCTTGATGTCGCTGAACCCCTGTTCCAGCGCTTTTTCGCAGGTGGCCGGGGCCACGTGGTCATCGCCGTAACGCACCAGGCTGGCGTAGGCCGGTACCTGTTCGCGATGGCCCTGGCCGAGCAGGCGGTGCAACGGCAGGCGCTGCCGGCGGGCGGCCAGGTCCCACAGGGCGATATCGAGACCGGAAATGGCGAACATCGTCACGCCGTAGCGACCGAACAGGTGCAGGCGCTGCTGCAGTTCCAGATTCAACGCAGGAATGTCGGTGACCTCGCGGCCCAGCACTTGAGGCGCCACCAGCCGGTCGATCAGCGCCTTGGTGGCGTCGGCGACGAAGTAGCCGAAAGCTTCGCCCCAGCCAACGTTACCCAGTTCGTCCTCAACGCGCACCAGCACGTTCTCTAGCGTGCGCCAGGCCGAAGGTGTTCCGCCCACCCCACGACCGCCGTCATGGAAGGGGATTTCGACGATCTGGGTACCGATGCGGACGATCTTCATGCTTGCTCCAGAACACTGGCCAGGGCCACACCGGCATAGGCGCCACCCACATGGTCACGGCCGGAACCGACCGGGGCCATAGCGTCATAGGCGAGGAAGTTGTCGGCCAAGTGCTCGGCCGCATTATCCTGCGGCCGGTAGCCCAGGGCGCGGGCACGGCTGTTGTGGAAGAGCGCCTGGGGGCATTCCGACACGCCGTAGACGATCTCATGGCGCACCTCGGGGTGCTCCAAGCCGATCAGCATCAACTGAGCCAGGTCGCGGGCGCTGGTCCACAGGCGCAGGCGACGGGCATCGGCGACCTTGGCGTCGGCGTTGCCGATGCGCACGATGAACGTGGCCAGCTCGCTGCGTTGGGAGAAGGTGGCGCAGGCCGCTTCGCCGAACACCTTGCTCAGCGCGTAGTAGCTGTCCGGCGCCACCGGGTGGTCGTCGAACTGTTCGGCAGCATGCGTGGGGTACTGGCCCAGCACATGGTGGCTGCTGGCGAACACGAAGCGCCGCGCCCCGGCGCGCTGGGCCGCTTCGAGCAGGTACAAGGTAGCGTGGTAGTTGGGCTCTACCGTGGCCTGGAACTGGATATCGGTACCGTGGGCACAGGCCAGGTGCAGCACCGCGTCGACACCCTCGCAGGCCTGGCGGACGAAAGCCGGGTCGGTCAGGTCGCCGACCAGGGCGGTTTCATTGGCCGCCAGCTCGCTGACCGGTCGGCGATCCAGCAGGCGCAGGTTGAAGCGCTCGCGCAAGTAGGGGCGCAGGGCGGTTCCGACGATTCCGGCGGCGCCGGTGACTAGAAGCGTAGGCATGGTGTATTCCCGTAAAACGTGGGTAGCAGTCATTTCAAGCGGCAGCGATGACGTTGGCTTGCCGAGCCGGCTTCTGGCCGACGAACAAGGCCACGATCAGCGCACCAACGATGCCAAGCACGGCAGCCAGACCAAAGCCGCTGCTGTAGGTGCCGGTGGACTGGATGATGAAGCCGGTCACGGTCGGCGCAACGATACCGGACAGGTTGGCCAGGCCATGCATGAAGCCACCGGCAGTACCTACCTGATGGTCCGGCACGGCATCTTGGATCAGCGACCAATAGGCTGGCGCGGTAAGCATCAGGAAGCCAATGGCCACGGTCATCACCACCACGGTGCTGGTCACGCTTTCTACCTGGCCGGTCAGGCCGATGCACACCGCAGCCACCAGCAGGCAGCTGACCAGCACCACTTTGCGCGAGAACAGTTGCTTGCCGGTGCGCTTGTACACCCAGTCGATCAGCAGCCCGCCACAGATGAAGCCGACGGTACCTACCAGCCACGGCAGTGCGGTGACGATGCTCATGGCCTTGAGGTCGATACCCTTGGCCTCGATCAGGTAGCTGGGGAACCAGGTCATGAAGAAATAGAGGATGTAGTTGTAGCAGAACAGCGAAACGCCAGTGACCAGTACCGAACGCTGCAGGATGATCTGCAGCACCGGGGTGCGTGGTGCGTCTGCAACGGCAGTGACCGGGGCCTCACGGCCCTCGTTGATCAGCGCTAGCTCTTCGGCCGACACCTGCGGATGCTCTTTGGGCGTCGAGGCCGCCAAGCGGTACCAGGCGATGGCCCACAGCACGCCGATCACTGCGATCACTACAAAGGCCACGCGCCAGCCCAGCCACAGGGCGAGAAAGCCCACGATCGGGCCAGCCAGGGCGCCGCCTAGCGGGCCGCCAGCCTGATTGATGCCGATGGCGCGGGCGCGTTCCTTGATCGGGAACCAGCTATTAACGGTCTTGTTGGCGGTGGTCGACACCGGGCCTTCACCGACGCCAAACAGTGCGCGCACGATCAGCAGCGACCAGAAATTGAAGGCCAGTGCGGTAGAACCGCACAGCAGCGACCAGAAGCTCATCGACCAGGTCAGCACACGCTTGGGCCCGAAGCGATCGGCCAGGTAGCCACCGACGAAGCAGAACAGCGCATAGCCGAAGAAGAAGCTGCTGAAGATCATGCCCTTCTCGGCGGGCGTAAGGTGATACTCCTGAGTAATGAACGGCATGGCGATCGACAGGGCAGCCCGATCCACATAGTTGATGATCATGGCCAGGAACAACATGGTCAGGATCGTCCAGCGATAATTCTTTTTCTTGTTCATGTACGACTCCGCCCGGCACCTGTGATGCCGGATCTTTTTTGTTATAACGCCTGGCCCCCGCAGAGGGCCAGGTGCCTCTGGGGTCAATCAGACGCTGTAATCCACCGCCACCCACTCGAAGTACTGCTTGAGGTCGGCGACCAGGGCCTGGTGCGCCGGGTGTGGCAGGTAACGCTGCACTGCGTCAGCGTCGTCGAAGCTGGACTCGAGGATGTAGTCCCAGCAGATCGGCCGATCCAGTTCGTTGGCCGCGACCCGCCAGTCGCGGATGAAGTCGATTTCTTCGGTGAGGTCGCGCATCCGCGCCACCAGCACTGACTCCAGTTCAGGTTGCGCTTCGACGCCCGGTAGGCGGCGGAACAACACAATATGTCGCATCATCGCCCTGCCCTCCTCAGCCCAGCACCCAGGCCGGCGCGTCTTGCAACGCGACCGGGCGCAGGAAGCGCTCGATGGCGGCATAGCCGACCGAGGTGGACTGTGGCGCGGTGGACGACGGCCATGGTCCGCCGTGCTGCTGGGCGTGACACACGGCAACCCCGGTCGGCACGCCGCTGAACAGTACGCGCCCGGACACTCGCTGGGCCGCACGCAGCAACTGGCGGTTATCAGCGTTGTCGGCGTCCAGGCCCCACAAAGTAGTGGTCAGGGTACCGCCGATGGCTTCGAGCACCTCGGCCGCCTGGGCCACGGAACGCGCGGTGACGATCAGCGCCGCCGGGCCGAACATTTCTTCACGCAGGTGAGCGTTGGCAATGAACGATGCCGCATCGCTGGCGAACAGCCGTGGCGCCGGGCCAGCCCCATCGGCCTGCGGGGCGAACACCGCTGTGGCATTGGCAGCTACCGTGGCAGCTGCCGCCTCGAAGCCTTCCTGCATGCCCGGGGTGAGCATACGGTGCGTGGCAATCGGCGCAATGGCCTCGGCCAACTGGGCGACGAAACGCTGACTGTGGGGTGAGTCGAGCAGCACGATAACACCGGGGCTGGTACAGAACTGGCCGCAACCCAGGGTGATCGAGCCCGCCAGGGTCCTGGCCAAGGCTTCACTGTCTTTTTCCAGCACGGCTGGCAAGGCCACCAGCGGGTTGATCGAACCCAGCTCGCCGAAGAACGGCACCGGGCGCTCACGGTCATTGGCGGCCAGCCATAGGGCTTTGCCGCCCTGGTAGGAGCCGGTGAAGGCCACGGCAGCGATTGACGGGTGCTGGACCAGATAGGTACCCGCGGCACGATTGGGCGCTTCGGCCAGGGTCAGCAGGCCTGCCGGCAGGCCCTGGGCGCGAACCACGCCAGCGGCCAAGGCAAAAACAGCGCGCGACAGTTCCGGGTGACCGGAGTGCGGCTTGATCACCACTGGGCAACCGGCCGCCAAGGCCGACGCAGTATCGCCGCCCAGTACCGAGAAGGCGAACGGGAAGTTGCTGGCCGAGAACATCGCCACCGGGCCCAGCGGGCGCTGCACGCGGGTCAGGCGCGGACGGCCGGCAGGTGGTGCACCGGCAATGGCTTCATCATCGACCTGACGGTATGGCACACCGGCTTCCACTTCGCTGGCGAAGCCTCGCAGCTGGAAGGCAGTGCGGGCCACTTCACCGTTCAGGCGGGCTTCACCGAGGCCGCTTTCGCGGTCGGCGATGGCGACCAGCTCAGCCTGCTGCTGTTCCAGGGCATCGGCCAGGCCGCGCAGCAGGGTGGCGCGCTGGGTGGCGGTGGAATCGGCCCAGAAGTCGGCGGCGGTGGCCGCTTGGGCGACGACTGCGTCGATGGCAGCGAAATTCGGGTTTTGCGTGGTGGTCATGGGGAGCTCCTTCAACAATTGCGGTGTGGCCATTCGCGGGACAAACCCGCTCCCACAGGGACAGCACAGGGTTCAGCAGCGGTGCAGTACTTGCAGGAGCGGGCTTGCCCGCGAAGAGGCCTGTGGCCTTAACGCGCCTTCGGCTCCAGGTGATACCCACGGCCGACATAGTCGAAATCGACCAGCTCGTTGATCACCACGTCCTTGTCGGCCGGCGAGGCGTAATAGGCGCGAATCTCTTTGATCAAGCCGCTCTGCTCGTCGAACACGTACCACTCGTCACCACGCAGGGCCGTGCCGAGCTTGCTCTTCCAGTGAGTCCACTCGATCACCGCTTCGTTGCTGTCGTGGCTCACCAGGATCTTCTCGATGGTCCACTGCGAGCCCAGGTTCTCCACGCACCACACCCATTTCCGGGCGATGGTGTCGGCAGTGCGCCACGGAATTTCGGGCAACCCCGAGGGGAAGTAGTGCACCGCGTCTGGGGTGAAGCAGGACACCAGCTTGTCGTAGTCGCCTTCGTTGCAGGCGTCGAAGTAGCGGCGGATCAGTTGTGCATGCTTGTGCTCGGCCATGGCTCAGCCCTCCTCGCGGTCGATGATCGACGGGATAGCCGGGCGGCCGGCGGCGACCCAGGCGTGGTAGTCGGACACCGACGCCGGGCTCGGCGGGTACACGCCCCACAGCGGCTCGCCTGCGGCAATGCGCATGGCCAGATAGCCTTCGATGTCATCCTGCACACTGCACACCTCGGCCAACTCTTCAGCCAGGTGCGCAGGAACCACGGTCAGGCCGTCGGCGTCACCGACAATGATGTCGCCCGGGTACACGGCCACGCCGGCGCAACCGATCGGCACCTGCAGGTCAGCCACGTGGTGATAGGAAATACGCGTGGTCGCGGTGATCTCGCGGGCATAGGCTGGCAGGCGCATGGCGGCGATCTCGCGGCCATCGCGCAGCGCGCCATCGGTGACGATGGCTTTGGCGCCACGGGCCAGCAGGCGGGTCACCAGGATGTTGCCGGCCGACGCGGCGGCCGGATCGTTGCGGCTGTCGATCACCAGAACGTCGCCCGGCTGGATCTGCTCCACGCCCACCCATTGCAGGTTGTCGTCGTTGGGTTTGGTGGTCATGGTCGAGTAGGTGTCGATGTCTTCACGGGCGGGGATGAAGCGCATGGTGAAGGCTCGCCCGGCGAACGGCTTGGCATCACGGCACATGGCGCGCAGACCGACCAGCGCTGGCTGACGGAAGCCGCGCTTGAACAGCTGGGTGGTCAGCGAGCCGCTGCTGCAGGTGGCGAGCTTGGCCAATACTTCGTCGCTGACGACGACCTGTTTGCCAGAGATGCTCTCATGGGCATCGGCGTAGTTGTGGATGACGGACATTGTTGTAGGTTCTCCTCGCGGGTTCATCCGATGGGCGGCCAGGGCAAATTCCCAACATATGGAACATGCGTTCATGAATGCCCTGCTGAGGCCGATTCTATGGCGGAAAACCGGGATAAAAAGGGGCAGAATGGGTGCTCAGGAAGTCGAGTTCCAACAGATGGGAATCAAACAATGAAAGCAGGTGAAGGCACCGCCGCGCTCGAAAAGGCCCTGGACGTGCTCCAGGCCATTGGCGCAACCGCCAACGGCATCAGCCAGGCCGAGCTGGCCGAGCAGGTGCCGCTGCCGCGCACCACGCTGTACCGCATCATCGCCACCCTGGTGGAGCGCGGCATGATTCGCCGCGACCCGACACGCAAGGTCTACCGCCTGGGCTTCAACTACCTGGAGATGGTCCGCAACGCCTACCTGGAGCCAGACCTGGTGGCCGCCGCCAGCGCCGAGCTACGTGCCCTGCGCGACCTCACCGGCGAGACCTCCTACCTAGCGGTGCTCGACGGCAACCAGGTGCTCTCGCTGGAACGTTGCGACGGCGCCCACACCCAGCGCTCGGCCGCAAGCCTCGGCCAAGGCAAGCCGGTGTACTGCACCGGCCAGGGTAAGGCGATCCTCTCCGCGCTCGCCCCTTCTGCCCGCGACGAGATCCTCAAGGGCCTGGTGCTGGCACCGCTGACGCCGCTGACCATCACCGACCGCCGCCGGCTGCTGGCCGAATTGCAGATTACCCAAGTGCGCGGCTACGCCCTCGACGACGAGGAAATTCGCCTGGGCATCCGCTGCGTCGCCGCGCCGATCGTCGACAAGCAGGGCTTGGTTCGCGGCGCCCTGAGCGTGGCCGGGCCGGCCTACCGCCTGACACTGGAACGCCTGACCCTGCTCGGCCCGGAACTGGCTGACGCGGCGCGCCGGGTCGGTGAGCAACTGCGCCCGGACACCACCCCGCGTGCCACCAGCGAGCTCAGCGTGCTGCCTGGCCCTTGGGCGTTTCACGGCGCGTTCCCGCGTTGGCACGCGAACCAGCGCGTGCTGTACTGGGCAGACACCCTGGCGCCGGCCATCCATTGCTGGGACGGCCACAGCAGCCGCCTGCTGACCCGCCTCGACCTACCGATACGCGGCATGGAGCTTCATCCAGACGGCCTGCTGGTGGCCCAGGCCGGCGGCTGGTCACTGATCGACTGGGATGGCAAAGAACACCCGCGCCAGGATCTGCTCGGCAGCCGCCTGCTGGCCTTGGCCATGCATCCATCCGGCAACTTGTGGGCGTGTGCCAAAAGTGGCAATGGCTGTTTGATCGGCGAACTCAGCGCCGAGGGCGAACTGCGTCATGGCTGGTCGTTGCCTGAGCCGGTCAGTGCGTTTCGCTGGGATGCCAAGGGCAAAGCGGTCTATGCCCTGGCGCCGGAAGCGGGAGATATCCTGCTGATGCAGCCGGGCAGCAGCAGCGTGCGACGGCTGGCCTCGCTACCGCGTGGCGGTGGCAGCTTGGGCGGGTTGGCGCTGGATGGTAAAGGAGGTGTCTGGACCACGCAGCTGGACGGCTGGAGCCTGGCGCGCTTCGATGCCGAGGGCAATCTGGACCAGATGATCGGGCTGCCGGTGCCGAGCCCGACCGATCTGTGCTTTGGTGGGGAAGATGGCACCCTCCTGTTCATCACCAGTGCTCGCCATGCATTGCAACTGGAAACCTTGGCCAGCGCGCCGAATTCAGGATGCCTTTTGCAAATGCAGACTTGAGCTTCAAGGACCGCACGTGTCGACCAAACACAGACTCGATACCATGGCGATATACTGAGGCCCAATATGCACCACCTCGACAGCTGTCAGAAATCGCCATTCCCGATCGCGCATCCTGCTGGGGGTACCGAGGGTACTTGTGGGGGTACATTTATGATTTTCCGACCCTGAAATGCCGCCCTAGAGCCATGTCAAAATGTTCTTCGGCGACCCTGAGAGTCTTTAGGCGTCGTCGGGCAGGCTGTTCAACTGATCACTTCTGTCTTTGAATCGCCCTTGGTTTCCTAGACACCTCAAACTCTCACTATGAGACTGATCGTGTCCCTGGAAGTGGTGTAACTCGTCTTTCGGCGCTATTGAGCGTCCTCCCCGCCTAAGCTTCATCAGCAGAAAACCAGGATTGACCGAGTAAGGATTATTCCTTACCACCCAATCAATACATCTGGGAGAACGCTCATGCCTGCCATCCACGAAATCGCCACGTTGACCTCGAAGGGGCAGGTCACACTCCCCAAATCCGTTCGCCAGATACTGGGCGTTGACAAAGGTGGCAAGATCGCATTCGACGTACGCGGGGGGGGGGGGGGGGGGGGGGGGGGGGGGGGGGACCCCACACCAAGACCCAGCCAGCGGAGCGGTCCGGGGTTTGCGGGAGGGTGATGTCCGGGGCGCCCGCACCCGCACCCCGGGGC